>JAHENH010000048.1 GCA_018609935.1 Halobacteriales archaeon
ATAAAGAGATAGATTTTGTTTTCCCTTCTGTAGATGTTACATCATCAAAAAAAGATATTTATTACAAAGTAGGAGATTTTATAAACTTATTAAAAAATGAAAAAATAGATAGGTTAGATTTTTTTAAAGATATTAGCAGAAAAAAGGATATGGAGATATAGTTATATTGAGGTCTGAATACTGCAAGGGAGATATTAACAGAAGAAAGAATATGTATGGTTGAAAAAATAAGAAGTGATTCTGAACCAATAGTGTATAGGGAGTTTTTAATGTATTTTTAGTTTTAGTAACTTTCGACGTATACGTCATCAAATAGTTCAAAATCATCTGTATTCTGTGTGACAACTGTTGCCTTTTTTTCTTTGGCGATAGCTGCAATAAGAAGGTCGCCAGTAAGGGAGTTAATCCTATCTTGGTTTATATCTGGGTTCTGGTATAGTTTTGCTTCTAATTTACTGGCATGGAAAGCGTGATTGATGTCAAAAGGAATGATATCTATCCAATTGAACGTTGAACTGATTTCATATTGGTCAAGTTTTTCTTGTAGTGCTCTTCCAACAGCGATTTCTTTGATGTTTAGTGTAGTTGTTATAAATTTACTTTCCTCATGTTTTTCGAGGTAGTCTGCTATTTTGTCAAGACCTCTCCAGTAATGGATGAGAAAAGTTGTATCAAGAAGTTTCTTCATCTTTGGTTAACTCTTTTATGGCGTTTTGTTGACGCTTTGAAAGACCTATACTTGTCTGGGTGCGAGATTTTTCTGTTAATTTTTCAAGTTTTTCCATCTCCTTTGAATCTAGTGTTCCAAATCCCTCTTTCCAGTCGGCTGTTTTATCCAGAAGTCTTTCTATAAGATCGGAAAAGCTTTCTTCTTTTTGTTTTCTGGCTTTCAATTGTTTATATGTATCATCACGTAGGCCAATTGTCTTTGTCCCCATATTTGTGTTTGTATACACAAACACAAAAAACTTAACAAAGATATCTATATTACTGTATCTCACTGTATATAAACCTAAATCCAAAGATCTATTCTAAGATTCAAAAGAAGTTAAGAGAAATTAATGGAGACTAGAATTTAATCTATTATAGAATTTAATCTATCCTAATTATTTTCTGTTTTTTAACATTCTTTAACCCTAAATTTTTCCATCCAATCTTCTGTTGTCTCTTTTGTGTCTGCCTTTCCTTTGTATTTTTCGAAGGGATTCTCAGTCATGTATTTTTTTAATCATTATTTTTTTAATCATTTAGTATCTCTCTTGTTGTTTTTCTTATGTTTTCTTTACTGTTGTGTTTTGGGTTCCATCCTGTTGATTTTATTTTTTCTATGGATAACCGCATTTTTGGTATGTCTCTTTTCCATCCTCTTTTTCCACCTGTATATTCAAATTCTGGATTTAGATTCATTTCTTTTGATACTATCTCTACAATTTCTGTAACGGATATGGCGTCCTACCTATATTGTATAGTATAGTTTCTTTTTTCTCCGTTTTCTACTGTATGTATTATTGCTTCTATACAGTCGGATATGTGTAGATATGGTTTTGTTTGTTTTCTGTCTCCGAGTATTGTAAATTTTTGCGGGTTTTCTTTTAGTTTTCTTATAAAGTCGGGTATTACTCCATGACAATGCCTTCCTACTATGTTTGCGAATCTTATCAGTTAAGTGCTTTTTCCGGTTCTATCCTTTCTATATTTTCTATATTATCAAAGTCTGTGTCAAAACTTACTATCTTTTCTATATCTGAATCTATCATTGACTGTAGAGCTATTGAGTCATCAAAATCTAGTCCGTGTTCTTTCATTAAAAGGCATGATCTTGTTTTCTGTCCTGTAGATTGGTTGATTATAGATAATCCTTCATACATATAAAGTGAGCTTAGAAATGTCATGATTTCTCTCCATGAGGATCCATAACTTTCCATTATTATTGAAATTGCATCTATATGAAAGGAAGTTATGTATGCGTTTATTTTTCCTTTCTTTACTTCTTTTAGAAACTTATCACATTGTTTTGCCTTCTTTTGGGATAGTTGGTTTTCAAGAAAGATGTTTGAATCTATTAACATTTATTTTTATTTTTCTTTATTTTTATTTTTCTTTATTCTATTTTCTCCCTGTATTTTGCTCTTCTTTTTATTTTTGTTTTTCTCTTTTATTTTTCTCCTTTATTTTCTGTCTTATTTTCTGGTTTTTCGTATTTTTCTTTATGGATTTTTCCAAGTTCATGTTGTAGTTTCACTCCTGATTTATCCACATCTGATAGTATGCCACTTGTAGCTTCTACTGGGTCGTCTGGGAGTCCTATAGTAGAATCTATTTCCTCTATTTTTTGTGACCACTCTCTTAGTGCTTTCTCGCCTGCTTTTTTTAAAGACCCGCGTCTATGACCGAAGACTTTCATTGCTTTCTCTCTGAATTCTTTTTCTACTTTATCAGATACTTTAAATTTTATTTCTCCCATAGGTACGTTAGTACTTATGTCTCCAACATAAATAACTTAAACGCACAACTTATTTTTATAGTATATCTTTATAATCAGAAGAACGAAGAGCCTAAACTCTCTATTATAGTTAATTTTCTTTTAATATATCTTAAAATTTTTAAAATAAAACATAATTTATTAAATAATTAAAGAATTAGAAAGAAATTTTGAAGACTCCTACTCTGGAAAAGAAAAAGAAAAAATACTTGAAAAACTTGAAGACCTAATCTCTAACTGTAATATAAAAACAAAAGAAGAATATATTAAATATCTACCCAAACCAAAAACATCTATAAGCGATAAAGACGCTTCTATCTTAGCTGCAGCAATGTTAGAAGACATAGACTATCTCATATCAAGCGGTCAGCTTCTCCTTCTTAGAAGAAGGAGGTTGCCAGTAAACTCCCACTCTAACTAGAAACAAACATTCCAGTAGGAGGGTTACCTCCATTTGTGTTCATTGTTTCTGACTTTAGGGCTAGCTGACATGTAGCCCCTCCAAGATGAGACTTTTGCCCACCCTGAAGATCATCCAAAGATCTAAGACCAATATTTTTTGCAGTATTATAATCACTATGCAATCTATACCCACAATCTATACCCATAAACTTATCGCCACATCTATTACCACCACTTACAGTTTTACATTTACTGTATTTCTTACTAGTTTTTCTAGGATCTACCTGTACTGTATCTACCCTTTTTTCTTTTGATTTATACTCTACAATGTGATAAAACTGTGAAAAAATTCGCTGTTGAAAGTCTTTATCATTAGAGATATTTTCTCTGATACCTTTTAGATCCTCAAATGCGATCACATCAACATCATACTTCTCTGGTTCTTTTAACAAATTATTAGCTATTTTATGCAGGTAAGTGTTTAGACCACTCAGAAGAACACATATCAACCCGTTTTAAGGCTAGATGTGCTGGTCTAGTACCTTTTTTTTGTATTTTACCTCGCCTTTTCTCATATTCATTATGGATATGGTTTATATAATCTATAGATTCTAAAAACAAGCTAGTAGAAGTAACAGCGAAATATCCTTTAACGTTTAGGTCTATACCAAGAACTAGTCTGGTCTTGAACTCTTGACTTTTACCTTTACCTTTATCTTTATATTTTTTGACTTTTACCTTTATTTTTATTTATATTTTTGACTAAAGAGATGTGTAGATAATATTCCCCACGTTTATAGTGGAGTGTAGCTTCTTTTTTGTTCCACCTATCTGACAAATACCGCGTTTGTGGATTATCATTACTATCAAGGTCTATGGAGCTGTGTGCTCCTACGGATCCATGGTTATCTACTGTTTGTATGTTCTAGTTTGTTCCGTCAGAGCTTGCATATTTAAGGCTCTGATTGGTTAAGTGTTCATATGCTATGTGTGGATTGTTGTTTTGGTCTATCTCTAAAGATGTATAAAGTCCGACGGATCCATTATTATCCACTTTTTGGTTAGACTAAGTTTGTCCATCAGAAACTGCATAGGTTAAATTTATCGTTATTTCCACCAATACCTCCTTTACGATAAGATATATGTGGATCGTCGCTACTATCAATCTCTAAACTAGCATGGGATCCTGTCTCACTTCCACCATCAACTATTTGTGTATTCAAGTCTTGACCATCAAAAAATGTATATCTTAAACTAGCCGCTCCAACCGTATTGTTTTTATAGGCAATATGTGGTTGTCTATTACTATCAAGTTCTAAAGAACTAAATAGATCTTCAGCAATCGGTCCAGTCTCTACAGTTTTATTTGTCCACTCACTCTGTCCAAAACTAGGCTGTATATCTATACCTATACTAAGCAAAA
>JAHENH010000049.1 GCA_018609935.1 Halobacteriales archaeon
AGGCAATATGTGGTTGTCTATTACTATCAAGTTCTAAAGAACTAAATAGATCTTCAGCAATCGGTCCAGTCTCTACAGTTTTATTTGTCCACTCACTCTGTCCAAAACTAGGCTGTATATCTATACCTATACTAAGCAAAACCAAAAAACTTACTAGCCCAAATCTGAAAAACCAATTATTTATTTTAAACATTGATTAACAACTCTTGAATATATAATTAAATAATTGTAAAAAATAACATAAAATTTCTGGAAAACCATATAAAAAGATGAATTAAAACTAAAAGCTAAAAACCAAAAATATATAAAACAACTTATATATTCTTATTCATAGGAAGAAATAATATGAAGCTATAGTATCGATATATAATTTGGATATATAATTTGTGAGGGTTTTAAAAATGTTGATTTAGTTGTTTTATTTTTTTAATATTTGAAATATTGATAAATCTTTAATTAATCTGGTTTTTGTGGAGGGTTTCTTAAACTTATCAAGTGTATATATTGGTTATGGGGTCTAGTTTTGATTTGGGTGTGTCTTATATATCAGAGGCTATAAGGGATTGTGGTATATCGGGTGCAGGTGGTGCAGGTTTTCCTACCTATACAAAATGGAAAGATCTAGACAGTATAGATTATTTATTGATGAATCACCAAGACTCTGAGCCAAATTTTCATAAAGATAAATATTTATTTAAAAAAAATACGGACAAGTATATAGAGTTGTTTGATTTTCTTTTGGATGATATACTTGATTTGGTGGTAGTTGGTGTCAAAGAAGTTAATAGGGAGAAATGGATGGAAGATATAGAGGAAAAGTTGGATCCAACTATATATCTACCAGAAGATCTACCGATAAATTTAGAGGATGAATTTGGTGTAGTTTTTGCATATACAGAAAACCAGTATAAATATGGGATGGAAGGGCCACTATTAAAAGCAGTTTCAGGTACAACTATAGGTAAAGATGTACCTATGGATCATGGATGGATAGTTGATAATACAGAAACATTATATAACATATATCAGGCTTTCAAACATCATGATCCAGTAGTAAATAAATATCTGCATATTGATGGAGAAAACATAGAATCCAGATTTATAAATGTCCCAATTGGATCTCCTATAATAGAAATTTTAGATAAATTTGGGATATCAAAAAAAGAAATAGATAGAAAAAACCTTACAGCCCTCGATGGTGGTCCAGGATGGTGTTTTGAAGTAGACATAGATACGTTTTCAGTGAGAAAAAATACAAACTGTATACTGTTGTTCGACAAAGAAACTGTAAAACAAAACAAAAAAGGAAACCACATAGATATAACAGATCAGTATAGCTGGAAAGACAAACAAAAAAACTCTCCTGTATCTATGAAGCCAAGTTTTGTACGTATACCTTTGATTACAAATCCAAACTATGAGGGAATAGTCTATAAGAGTATTCCTATAGTAGAAACTGGAGAGAAGATAAATAAAGGTGATAAGATATCAAAACCCAACCAAGAGGGTTATAGTATCCCGAAACATGCTTCAATTTCAGGAAACATAACAGAAATAAACAACACAGAAATAGAAATAAGAGAATAAAAAATAGTTTTTTGAAGAAATAAATATAGGGCTTTGTTGTGGGTCTATTGTTATAAGATCTTTTCTTTGAGGATATAAAATCAGTTTTTTTATTTTTTTATTTTATTAAGTATTTTATCTAATTTATTAGAAAGTCTAACGTTTTGGTTTGGAGGTTTAGTAGAAATTTTTTATTTATTTGATTGACTTTCATATTTTTCTCATAAGTATTTATATAACTGGTGTTTTCATATTTACAAATTACTTGGAAAAACTGTTTGCAGTAGCTTCTTTGTTGTTTTTGTTGGTTTTTAGTGTAGGTGCTGTCTCAACTGTATCAGCCCCAACTGAAAATTACAATTTGAGTGTTAATTTTGGACCAGCTAGTGCTGGGGGGGTCTGTAACGCTAGATGTTTCTGTAGATAATATATTAGTAATACAGATAACTGATATTCCTAATAATTGGGGATTACAGAGTAGCCAAGATGATAATGGTATACTTGTAAGAAATGATCCGGACAATGATGGACACAACGAAAGTGTTAGTGGTGAGTCTTTAGATGATATAGATCTTGATACTTTATTACCACAGCTTAGTATAGGTGATGGTTCACTTTCTGATTGGATACGTATGACAGATGATATAGATGAGGCATGTAAAAGACAAATAAATTTTCTACAGGATTACCCATTAATTCCAGATGGTGTGGATATACATGGTTATATATGTGAAGTAGAAAGTAATGCACTACGTAGACCCCATGAAAGGATTTCAGAAAAAATAAACACACGGGTATAGATATAAAATCTTTATCTGTCATAAAATAAAATTATGAACTAACCTTATATATACATCTATAGTATACCAAATTTATGTTATAAACTAATATTTTAATTAGATAAATATATCTTTAAAAATTATGGATCTCTAATATATATTTTTCTATAATATATAGGATATAAGGGTTGGTTTTTATTTGTTTTTTTATTCCCTCCTCTATCTTTTTGTGTAGTGTGAAAAATTCTCCTTTTTGTGTTTTGTTTATTTATTAAAAAATTTTTTATAAATATGTTGGTTGTATGTTTATTTTTTTTGTTGTTTTAAGATAGAGTATATGTTTTTTGCTACAAAAAAAGATTTTTGTGTACCTATACCTATACATAATCTATGAGTAGGAATATCTCCATATCAGATGAAGTATATGAAAAATTAAAAAGAGAAAAAGGAGATAAAAGTTTTAGTGAAATAATAGAAGAAAAAATAGAAAGCGGTGGAAAAATAATTGATGTAGTTGGAATGGAGGTTTTAGATAAAAAAACATATAGAGACATAAAGGATGATATAGAGGAAATGAGCCAAGGCACATCTAAACGATTAGATGAAGATACTTGATACAGCAGTTTTGATAGATATAGATAGAGGAGGGAAAAACATAGAGAAAAAAGCAAAAAAACTAGACAAGGAGGGAAAACACGTGATAAGTACTGTCTCAGTAACCGAGCTCTATTTTGGAATAGAGAAAAAATATCAGAAAGAAACACAGAGATATAAAAAAGCAAAAACAGACCTAGACAAACTTCTTTCTAGATTTAAGATAAAAGAAATAAATAGATCTATAGCTATACATGCATCTAAAATTATGTCAAACCTTAAAAGTAGAGGATTACAACTAAATGATCTTCATGATATCTATATTGGAGCTACAGCTAAAACAGAAAAACTTACTGTATTAACAACAAATATATCACATTTCGAAAGAATACAGGGAGTAGAAGTAGAAAACTGGAAAAACTTTTAGGGGATAATAAATGTTAACAACATTTTAGTCTTAGATATAGATATATCTAAATTACCTTTGGAAGGATTTTTAGTGTTTTTTGTTTTTTTATAGTGTTTTTTGTTTTTTTATAGTGTTTTTTGTTTTTTTATATTGTTGCGTCTACTGCTTCTGCTTGTTCTTGGTATCTGTTTCTTATTGTTACCTTTGATATATTTGAGACTTTTGCTATTTCTCTTTGTGTTTTCTTTTCTCCACATAGTATGCTTGCTAGGTATATTGCTGCTGCTGCGTATCCTTTTGGTGATTTTCCGCTTAGTAGTCCTTTTTCTGCTGTTTTTTGTATTATCTCTGTTGCTTTTTGTTGTACCTCCTCACTAAGACCTAATTTACTAGCATATTTTGGTATGTATTCTGATGGATCTACCGGTGCAATCTTTAATCCGAGCTCTCTTTCTATGTATCTATAAGTTCTTGCAAGTTCTCTTTTATCTACTCTTGATGCATCTGCGATTTCATCTTGTGATATTGGTATTTTGTCTTGTTTACATGCAGCATATAATGCACTAGATGCCACGCCCTCAATGCTGCGTCCTGGTAGTAGTTCTTTGTCTAGTGCTTTTCTGTATATCATGGTTGCTACTTCTTTTGTGCTTTCTGGTATGTCTAGACTACTTGCCATTCTGTTTATTTCTCCTAGGGCGAATTGTAGGTTTCTTTCTTTTGAGTTTTTTGTTCGTATGCGGTTTTGCCATTTTCTTAGACGATCCATTAGTTGTTTTTGGCTGGTTGATAGTGATTGGCCGAATGCATCCTGGTTTTTGTAGTCTATATGTGTTGTTAGTCCTTTATCATGCATTGTTTTTGTCATTGGGGCTCCTACACGTGATTTTTGTTGTGTTTCTTTTGTGCTAAATCCTCTCCAATCTGGGCCGTGATCTATTTGTTCTTGTTCTACTACTAGTCCACAACTATCACAGACTAGTTCGGCCTGTTTTTCATTTTGTATCAGGTTTTGGCTTCCACATTCTGGACAGCTCAACTCTTCTTTTTGCCCTCCCCCTTCTTCTTGTTTTTCTTTTTCTTGTTGTTTTTGTTTTTGTTGTTTTTTGGTTTGTTTTTCCATTATATTTAATATATAGGAAGTGTAACTATTTAAAACTTTCTTTATCTATAGTGAATATAGTGTCTAAAAACCAACAAACAAAAAACCAACAAAAAACAATAAACCACCCTAACTAACACCAAACAAATCTTTCCATATTTATAAACAGATAACATATTATAGATCCTATAAGATATATGAAAGAAATTCTATACTTAATAATATTCATATCTACAGCAATACTAGGATACCTACTACTCAAATACACAAGAACATAAAAAAAATAAACTAAAAACACTATTTTTAAAAACGATATTATAGATTATATTATTTTTCATTATATCATATACATAATAAATGGATTCAATCAAGTTTATCAAGTCTATAAATATATATAACACCTAAAATAAGACTTAAACTTTCTATATAATTTATATTCGAAAAATTATTTAGAGTTATATAAAAAACTATATACAAATAACTCATATAATTCGAAACTCTAACTAGTATATATTATATAATGGAAAATTATACATTGATAACAGGTGCTACTAAGGGTATAGGTTTTGAATTAGCTAGACAGTTTGGAAAAGATGGAAACAATATAGTTTTGGTTGCAAGAAACAGACTAAGACTACAAAATAAATCACAAAGACTTGAAAAAGAATATGGAATTAAAACAAAAATGATATCTAAAGATCTCTCAAAACCAACTTCACCAAAAGAACTATACAGAGAAATAGAAAACAGAGACTAAGACTACAAAATAAATCACAAAGACTTGAAAAAGAATATGGAATTAAAACAAAAATGATATCTAAAGATCTCTCAAAACCAACTTCACCAAAAGAACTATACAGAGAAATAGAAAACAGAGATATAAAGATAGACAACCTTGTAAATAATGCGGGAAATGTAATAAAAGGAGATTTCTTGGATTTAGACATGGAGACACAAAGAGATATGATACAGCTAAACCTTGTGTCTTTAACAGAACTAACAAACCTTTTTGGAAAAGAAATGGAAAAAAGGGAAGGTGGAAACATATTAAATGTAGCCTCTATAGCTTCAGTATATCCCATCCCAAAACTTGCAGTATATTCAGCCACAAAATCATATGTCCTAAGTTTTTCTATAGCAATACAAAACGAATTTCCAGACAAAATAAATGTCACAGCTTTGTGTCCTGGATATACAGATACAGACCAAATAGATACAGATAGAGAACTGCTCGATCCAAAAAAAGTAGCTAAACAGGGATTTGAAGCTATGAAAAACAAAGAAACAATAGTAATACCAGGAAACATAAAACACAAACTAGCATTCCAACTACCAAGAATACTAACTAAAAATAGAACAGCAATACTAGTAAAAAAATATATAGAATAAAAACAAAGCTTTGACTTTAAACTAAAACCGGATGTATAAATTAAAATTATATTTATATATTAGTATTTTTCATCAATATATCTATACAAAATATTTTTAAAACATATTTTTTGAAAAATAAACTAATTATTCTTGTTTTTTTTATACATATTTTATAGATATTTATTCATTTGTTTTTTATTTTTATTTTTATTTTTATTTTTTTAGTGTTTTTATTGTAGGGTTTGTCTAGTTCGTCTGTAATCTCTATTCTGTCTATAAAACTGTATTTTTTAGCCATATCCACGTATTGGTTTGTCTGGTTTCTATTTTGTTCTGTGGCCCCTAGTTTTTATTTATTATTTAAGACTTGTTTTCTTAGATATGTTATCTATCAACGGGTTTTATTAGTCTAAAATATATCTATAGCCCTAGCAGGATATCTACTACTCAAATATATAAGAGTATAAAAATATACTAAACGTGGTGTTTTTGAAAAATATTTTTTTAGGCTGTATTTTTTTAGATAGCTATTTTATAAAAAATAATAAATAATTAATATTTATTCTTAGTTCTGCTGGAAAGATTGTTTTTATGTTTTTAGTCTATATATCTAAAAATCCTTCTTTGTTTAGTGGTTTATTTTTATGTTAATACTGTGTAGTATTATATTGTAATATGAATAATATATATAGTGGATGTAAGTATAATGATACTAGGTTATATAAAAGAATAAATGAAAGAATACGGTGAGATATATTGGGGTGCAGTATTAAGAGAGAAAAATATAAGGAAGAAATAGAGAGTCTTCAAAATAGAAATCTTGTATACGTGGTATCTGTAAGTGATCGTCTTAGCTAGGATATAGATAGGTCTAGGGGAACAGGATAGAGTAGAGACATTAAGGGAGGTGGGAGAAAAATGATAAGGATCCCGGAAGGGAGAAAGTCAATCCTAGACATAGAAGGTTATTAAAGCCATAAAAATCATGGGTTGTTGTGGTCTAAAGTATGTGGAGAAGAGGTTCTTATATTTTTTGTTTTTTTATTATAGATGGGTTTTATAGTGTATAGATTAGAGTATATGTTTTTTTTTTGGATATCTAATTATTGTGTTGGTGTGTATGTTTGTTTTTAGGTGGTTTTTGTAGAAAAGTTTATTTTGTAGAGAGTTATATTTTTTATGATGAGTACTTCTATAAAAGTTGGTGAGAAGACAAAATCTAAAATAGAAGATCTACAGGCACATATAAAATTGGAAACTGGAAAGAAAGTAACACAGGAAGAACTACTTGAAAAAATCGTAAAATACTCTATCTCCAATAAAAAGGAACTAATAGATCTTTTCAGAGAAAAAACAGTTCCATATAGTGAAGAACAAATAGAGGAATTCCATGAAGGCATCTCAAGCTCTGGAGAAAAATTAACAGAAAAAGACATAGATGAGATAATATACGATCAATGACTATATTGATTGATACAAATATTTTTTATGCCCACCATGATAGAGACGCAAAAAACCACAAATACGCAAAAAAAGCCATCACAGATGTACTGAAAGGAGAGTATGGAACTCCATACACAAGTGATTATATATTTGATGAAACTGTGACTTTAACTAGAAAACACATGGGAAATTTCATGGAAGCAAAAACTATAGCTGATAGAATACTCGATAAAATTAATCTATTATACGTAGACGAAAAAATATTTGAAAAATCCATAAATAACTTTGAAAAATATAACGATCAACCCCTTAATTTTACAGATATAACTACTATAACTTTATTCTATAAACATAATATAGACTATCTTTTGAGTTTTAATAGAGACTTTGATGGCATAATAAATAGAATAGGGCTAAAACAAATATAAATTATATTGGGGGTCTGCAGTTACGAGGATAAATTTTAAAATTTAAACCCAAGATTCTATGTACTTAAAAAATACTTATAAAAAATCTAACTACTTCTTTTTTCTCTGATAAAAAAAATAAAAATTCTATATAGAACTTTTAATTACAAATCCCCATATTATTCTTATCTTACTTTTGAAGTATTTCGATAATTATCTACAATCTACAGAGAGGTATCTTAGAGGAACTTTTCAGGTTTTATCTAAGTCAGGGGCTAGTTTAATATTTTTAGATCCAGAAAAATATCTGGTGTACTTATCGGTTAAATATTTTTTAGATTAATTGGTTTTAAAGGAAGGTTTTTGGATCACTAGGAGAAAACCACACAAAAAATAGTAGAGACAGAGAAATAAAAGAATACCCTACTACAGCCAGATATAAATTGAGAACAAAACAATATATTTCTCTAATAGAAAAACAGAAGTAGTAAAAACTGTAATCCATAAAATATCTACTAAGCCATCCATAAAAAGATGAGAAACATCTAAAAAACTAGCTATAGAGTTTAAATTAGGTTCAAATATATTTTTTAGTATACAAGAAAACAGTTCCATATTGTGTCTATAAAGTAGAGAGGAAGCTTGAAAATATAAGAGGTATAGTTCTTGTATTTTCTAAGAAATAAAAGACTTAGAGATAGCGTACATCTATAGAGAAACTCCTAAAAATAGAACTAAATACTGAGATAGAGAACTTTTTTGGAGCTGTATTATACTGTAATATATGAAAAATCATAATATACAAAATATATAGGGAACATAGAAGAATTGATTTGAGGGAATAAAATCTATAAAACTAAAACAAATTTTAACTTTAACCATATACTAATATTTTAGATACATATTATCGAATATTAATTTAAAATCTATATATAGAAGAAACTTGTATCTTATAAATTCAGAGGTTTTTATCAGTTATTTGCTGAAACATTTACTACTATATCATAGTCTATATAACTTCTATATTCTATATGTTTTATAAAATCGTTATCATTTTTTTTAACTTCTTATTTATTTGATTGATCCTGCTCTACTTTGTATTTTTTTTATGAGTGCTATTTTTTTGGTTTTATACTATATCATATTTGTTTTCTGTTAGGAAATTGTTGTTTTCTTGGTCTCTATATATAGCTTCTATGTCTATATAGTGTTTTTTTAGAAAAATTTTAAATCTTCTGTCTAGCATTATATTAACATCTTCTATGTCATCATAGTTTTCTATTTTTTCTTTGTTTTCCTCAAATAGTTCTTCTATGTCTCTTAGTATCTCTAATCCTTGTGGATATATTTTTATTAGTTCTTCAAGCTGTATTTCTATTGTTTCTTCTGAGAATTTTTTATATTCTGTATACAGTGAGTATAACCTATATAATGGATCTTTTTCTTGTTGTTGGTTGATGTTTTGTTTGATTTCTTGTAGTATCTTGTCTGTTTTTTCTTTTTTTATATCTTGTTTTTGTAGTATATCTTCTATCTTGTTTTTTTCTAGGTATTTTTTGGCATCATAGTATGCATTTTTTAGTCTAAGTGATGCGTCTATTATGAAGATAACTGTACATATTTCGAATTCTTTAAATTCATCACCTATACCTTTTATCGAGGATGATGTTGTATGTATAAGCCTCTCTACATCTATATTTCTCTTTTTACTGAAATATTTTATTACTAACTTTCTGCGTTGATGCTTGTTAAGATCTCTTAATATTTCGTTTCTGACGTTTCTTACTTCTTTTTCTATTGTTTTTTTACCCATATTGTCGATTATTTTTTGTATAGTTCGTTTGCTTTTCTTATCAGTTCTATTTCTTTTTCTAGTTTTTCTATGTCTTCGTCTTTTTTTAGTTGTCTAAACTGACGTGAGATTTCTGCTAACGTTTTACTCCATTTTATCTGAGTATGATGTTTCTGTTTATCTTCTATTTCATCCTTTTTTATGTTTTTATATGCTATCTCTGATACTTCTTCTAGTCTGTCCAGTATCTTTTCTCTTTTCTGTCCTACATTTTCTTTATTTCCATCTTCTCTATTATTTTTTTCAGAAATCATTTTTACTAAAATTTATTTATGAATAGAAAGAAACATTTTGTTCATATTACTAGACTCCAAAATCTTTTTCTTCACCCTAAACCCCATTCGACTCTAGACATAAAATCAATAGTTTCAGCAACATTATATCCAAAAGATAAAAACTAATATACATCCCTAAATACATTCACCTTTAGTTCTTCTTTGAAGTTTTCAAGCTTCATATGTTCAGAGTTTTCTATATAAGGCTTATATGAATCTTTTATCCAAATAGGATCGAAAGTGGTCTTTATCTGTTTTATGTTTCCATATCTTCCTCTATTTTCAATCCAGGTCTCTATGAGACCCATAGTTTCAAGGCTATTTAGTATATTTCTTATATAACGTCTTGAAACACTGTTTTTCTCAGAAATCAATCTCTTATATATATCACATATTTCTTCGGTTGTACCAAATTCTTTTTTTCTACACAAAATGGAAACTGAAACTAAGATAAGATAGTGCTGTAATGGAAGACTTGTGAATTTTTCTATTAATACAGATTTACCTGAGGAATCTATACAGTCATCTATAATTTCTTTTTTTATAGAATCGGAGTTTTGATATATTGTAATATCTCCTGCTCTCCTAAATAGATCTAAGGCTCTTCGTGCATCTCCCCACGTTTCGGAAACACGTGATATACCATATTCTCTAACTTCATCACTTATTACATCTTTTCTGAATGCTTTATCAATTATTGGATCTAAAATGTTATTTAGTTCTCTTTTGTTATAAGGTGGAAAAAATATCTGTTCTTCACTCATCACACTGTCCACTCTACTATCTAGGTCAAAATCTATATGTTGTAGCTTGTTGTTTATTAAAAACAATGATGTATTGATATCTCTAGATATTTTTTCTTCACCTCTAAGTAACCTATAAAATAGATTATCTGTATCGTAGTTTTTATCTTGATTTATTTTATCAACTTCATCTAGTATTACTACTGTCCATTCAGGGTATCCATCTAGAACATCCCATATCTCTTCAAATATACCGTCTAATCCGTGGTATGCTTTCTTTTTTTCTCCAGCTAGACTATCTAAAATTTTGTTTGCTCCTCTAAAAACTGTCCTAGATTCTTTTAGGTTTACATATGTTATTTCTAGGTCTTTGTTTTTTTGAGCGAAACTACTACATATCTTCCTTGTTGTTACTGTTTTTCCTGTTCCTGGTGGACCAAAAATCGAGACAGTGGGGGGAATATAGTCTTCGTTGATTCCTTTTAGGATGTTTATGAGTTTGTTTTTCTGTTTTTTTCTACCTACTATTTCTTTTGGAGTTTTCAAGGGATTTAGTATTTTTTTATTTTTAAACACCTTATTATTTTCAATTTTTTCTGTATTATTTTTAATCACAACATGTATTTATAAAATTTTAATTCATAAAAATATTTTGGTTATTTCCTTTAAGATAAATTTTTTAAATTTTAAAAAATTTAAAAATTAAAGATATTTAATGATATTATTAGAAACTAGAAAAAAAGAAAATATTTTCTTTACCTAGAATATTAAAAAAAATACTGATAAAACTATAAAAACCAAAAAATAAATTAAAAAACTAAATATATATATATAACTTTCTTTTTTATTCTCTATATTTTGTGGTTGTATATATACTTATTGCTATTATAGCTGTGATTATTGTTGGTTGTGGCTGTGTGCTTAGATATAGTCCTGGGGTTGGTGGATGCCACTGTGTTAGTGGCCAAAATATTGGATATGAATGTCCTGTAGGAGTCTTCAATAAGTAATCACTTACTAGATGAGTTATAGAGCCCAACATCAATAATATAAATACTGGTTTTCTTTTTTTAGGATCTACAGATAAACCTCCAATAAGAACAGAGATAAATACTCCACCAGTTGTTGTAAGTGAAAGCCATGAAAACTGTATTCCTAAGATGTTTTCTATAATGTTTGAAGGTATTACGAGATAGATCTTTGATAGGTCGGGTATAATGCTTCCAACTAGACATATAACTATATATTTGTTATCTATCCATCTATATCTCCAAGATAATAGGAGAGATATACTGTATGCTATAAATAGGTGTGATAGTAGATCAGGCATAATAGGAATATATGGTTTTATAGATATTGTTTATAGTTAGTGGTTTTTTTCGTGGTTCAAAACAATTTTTTGTTGTGTTAAACCTCCAGTATTTAATAAATAATAATAAAACAGTTATTCCTGCAATGAAAGATATAATCCATGTATATCAAAGCCCACTTTTAGGTATAATCAATGTGTTTATTGTCTCTATCTTGTTTTGTGGTTTTAAGACACCAAAAATACGTAGTTTATCTCCAATCTCTATGTTTTGTTTTTTGTTTTCTTCTATATCAACAATTGTAAGTTTGAGGTTTTGTTTGTTGTTTGTTGTCTGTATAGCTATAGTGTCTTTGTTTATGGTTTTTCCTTCAACTACAACTTTTTTGTCTATATATCCATTGTAGTTTTCTATAAATTGGTCTGGGTTTTCTAGTTTATTTTCTAAAACCCAATCTAGTGTTTTTTATCTTCTTTTTTATTTATTATTTTATCTGGTATGTCAAACATCTCGATAAACCTACTATTGTATGTTTTGATTTTTCTGTTTTTATCTACGACTAATATTCCGTCAATACTTGTCTCTAAAATAGACCTTAATAGATTATTTTTATTCTGTAGATGTTTTTCGTATTTTTTTCTTTCTTTGATGTTTCTTCCTATTCCACAGATAACTTCTATTTTTTTATTTTTAAGATGGGATATTTTGAATTCATATGGTATTTTCTCTCCATTTTTTGTTTTTAGGTTTGCTTCAATCCTTGATTCTCCAGTTTTTATGGTTTTCTCTATTGCATTTCTGATTTTTTCTTTATCTTTTCCTTCAAAGAAATCACTTGGAGACATGGATTCTATTTCTTTTTGTGTATATCCAGTAATTTTCTGTACTGTTTTGTTCCAATATAGAAAGTTTCCATTTTTATCAAAGACATAAAATAGATCATCTAAGGTATCAATGGATTCTCTAAGTAACTCAATTTTTTCCTCAAACTCCATATTCCCTTAAAACAATATATATCTAACAAAATAAAAGAAATATGTTATATTTTTCTATAATGAATTTAAATATTATAATAAGATATTTCTGCTGAAACAGACCCCATAAAATCTATTATTAGTTATATGTTTTTTTGATTCCAAGAGAAAAAACCTACTAATACAACCCCATAAAAAACAAAAAGTACCCTTCAATAAAATCACAGCATATAGATATAGTATTTAAATTATTTTTTCTTTAATCCTACAAAATATCCTGGTTACCAACCATAGATTTATACATCTGGAACATATTCTTGCAGTATATGTCTGACAGAAAAATGGGTGATTTTGACAGACGTAAGTTTTTACGTGTAGCTGGCGTAGCAGGTATAGGGCTTTATGGAATAAAAACTTTTTCAGTCATTGCAACTGGTTCCCATCCTTCTGGGTGTGAGATATTAGTTGATCCTAGCGATCCACATGCGGATGCCTCGACAGTTCAGGGAGGAGTCGATATGGCAAGTCCTGGAGACACAGTATGTGTTATGCCAGGTACGTATGAAGAAAGTGTGTTCATAGATAAGTCGTTTATTACTCTTCAAGGAATAGACAATCCGGTTATCGAAGCTCCAGACGATATGAGTGATCCCTCTTTCGATGCTGCCGTCCCACTTCACATAAAAGGGGCCGACGGGATAACAGTTCGGGGATTTACAATCAAGAATGAACATGGCCCACGTGGAATAATAGTCGGCAACGCTGGAACTAGTGCTGGTTCAGGCGCCGATGTCAGTAATATCCTGATAGAGAAAAACATTATAACCATCAAGTTTGATACCACTAGTATAACGGGTTCTGGAAACGAAATCCGGGGTATATTCGTCCGTAGCCGAGGTGAAGATATCATTATAAAAAACAACATGATACAGGACCTAGCAGATACTGCAGGTGACGGTTCAGGTGCAAGTGGAATCTCGATACTTCAAAGTAATGATGGAGCGGACGCACTTGAGGATGTCCTAATCTATGGCAATACCGTTTCAAACGTAACTACTTCCGACAGTGGCTGGACATCTGCGAAGGGCATCCATTTTGACGGACAGGTAAATGACGCGAGGATAGAGCACAATGTAATTAAAGGAATTGGAGACGGTACTAGCGCACAGGCAAAAGGAATCACGCTGACAGAGATCCCCAACACAGATCCTCGGATAGGACCTGAGAATTTTGTGATTCGGAGAAACGATATAAGCGGCCTAAACGCGGACGACACTGCTGATTTCGGGGATGCATCGGACTCAGACGAAGAAGAAATGGCACTCTTCGTCGGTGGCTACCAAAACCTCGGAGACGATCACAGAGTCGAAAAGAACAACTTAGGCGGGGCCATTTGGCGCTTTAGTGTATCGCAATCAGGATTCGATCCCAGCGAAGCTGACACTCTACAAGCTGAGTGCAACTGGTGGGGCGACAAGACAGGGCCATCTGGGAGAGGTCCCGGAGACGGCGAGGAAGCCATTGGTTTTGTTGACTTTATTCCGTGGCTGACTGGAGAACTTGGACTTGACGAAGAGGAAGAAAACGAGGAAGTGCACTGTAACGGAAGACCCGGAGACGATGCCCAGATAGAAGAAGATGAAGAAGATGAAGAAGATGAAGAAGATGAAGAAGA
>JAHENH010000050.1 GCA_018609935.1 Halobacteriales archaeon
CACCCCATCATCCATATTATGAGCTTGAGATAGAAGCCAGGATCTATAAAGTTGTCTAGCATATCTGTTTATCCCATCATTAGCTCTAGTTCCCTTTGCTTTATTTCCAACTGTAGAGGCTGAAGCCATATCCATATCTTTAAGAACCTGAGGAGTATCTGCTAAGTAATTTAGAGCTCCTTTATTTCTGAAGTAGCCGAACAAACCTTTCAGGTTATTTTCATAGTTACAGAGAGCATTATAGTATCTGAGAAGTCTATAGACATTTTCATAATAATTATCAGCTAAGAGAGGTCTTGCTGTATACTCTGCAACTATTCTTTCAGTGAAAAGATCCATAATGAAAGTGGATCCGAGAGATTTAGTAGTTGATTCATCATCATCAAAAGGGTCAGTTCCTGCTATATATCTATCGTGGGGAATATTTCCCTTTGAATCTAATTTAGGTTTTTGATAGATCTCTATAGCTCCGTCCTTGTTCTTGTTAGATAGGACAGGGAATTCTCTTATTACTTGGGAGTCTTTGTCTTCTTGCCACTCTACTTTTCCTTCTTCTCCTATCCTGATCCATCCTGTAAAATGAGCATCTCTATATTTCTTAGGAGAGGTCTCAAGCTCAGCTAATCTATATTTAGCATCATTAACAGGGAATTGATTGTCCTGGTTGGTAAGGAATGCTTCAGAGGGTTTAGTAGGACGGTTCTGCATCTCATTCGTTAGAGCTTGAGGATCATTAGATTTTTTAAGTCTTTCTCTATTTTCTTGTACTTCTTCTTCTGCAAGCTCCATATTAAGTTTCCCATTCTTATCTCTATATTTATCAAGTGTATAGTGAACAGGTACAAATAATCCTATTTGTCCTTTTCCTTCATAATCATCTTCAAACGAGAGGCAGTCATAAGCTTCAGGATTTTCAAATACTCTTTGAACTTCGGTAGTGGCTCCAGAGTCCATATCCCCGCCTGTACCCGTCATCCAGATAGTTCCGAACTTATCACCTCCAACTTCAGTACAATCTTTTAAGGGACCTAGAGCTGCAGTGAGATTATTCATGAAACCAACCTCATCGAGGACTATAATAGAAGGTCTTGTACCAGCTGCAGCGAAGGGATTGTCATTAAAGGTTCTATGATAGATCCTAGATTTAGATCCTTTTCTCACCCAGTTGGATCCTACTTTTACTTCTCTGTGGGCTATGATTTCTTTAGAAGGTTGAAGAGATCCTTTGTAGGCTTTGGATAGGGGTGATGGATAGTATTCATCCATATAGCTTACAGAACCCGGGAGGAAGTCATATCCTGTCACGAATTTATCAAGAAGATTCTGAGAATAGTCAGAATGAATGGCTCCTACAAGTGTTTGAGAGGATACAGGGGTTTCATTTTTAAGTTGCTCTAAGTAGAAATCATAGTCAGTGGCCCCATCGAAGAGGAAGTTGTGAGCTACAATAGCTCCTGCTGTAAAGAATGTCTTACCATAACCACGAGCTCCAATTTCAACTACATTCTTAGCTGGATTTTCGTAGAGAGGTTTTCCTTTGGGTTTCTCATGGTTTTTTCTTAGGTAGTCTCTAGCTGGAATGTAAGTGAAGTTATTCTTTTCTATAAATCCTCTCTCCTCATTCTTCTCTCTATTGTCAGGATGATATCTAATATCACAAGTGTAGGTATCATCATCAGAGAATCCAGAGAATCCTCTAGCTTCTTCTGTGAGATAAGCTTTCTCCCATTCAATATCTCTAAGAGAAGGTCTACCATGAGGAAGAGTTTTAGCTCCTGACTTTTTGATCTCGATGCTCCAAAAATTCACATAGAAATATAATCTTCCTGGCATCCAATATCCAGATGACCAATATCCTTCAATGCATCTTCTCTTTTGTTCTTTCCAAAAGGAGAGCCTATCGTAATATTGAGATATCGGATTGAATTCAGGTATTTCTTTGAGAAGGAAATTATCTCTAGATACCATCTATCTCCTCCTTTGATATGATCTTTCTCTCAAACCCGTCATTGATGATATAAGTCCCTTCTTCTATAGGGAGAAGTTCTCCATCTTCATCAATACAGGGAGTGGGGCATTCATAAGTCTGTATATAGGATATATCCTGGATCTCTCCATTAGGTCCTACACTACAGAAATAATCTTCCATCCCAGGTTTATATGGTATGATTTCGTAATCCATCTTTTAAATTTCTCCGCTGTCCGACATAGAAGGTTGAGACCCTCCTTTTCCTACTTCTTTATGATCTTTTTCTTTTTCAATATCCTCTTTGATCTTTTCATAGGTTTTATAAAGACTATGAGTGCTATCCATCATTTTATCAAGTATCGATGCTATAGTTGATGCCGATCCTTCTCTGGGAGGATCAAGTGAATATGGAGTGGATTCTATAAAGTTATCTCTTTCTTGAAGTTTTTTATAGAATTTCTGAAGAGACCTTTCTGCTTGAGTAGTGGTAAGTTCTTCAAACCTATTAAGGAATTGTCTATAATCTGCTATATTGAGATCAGGCTTTTCAAGATAATCTTCTTTTACTATTTTGATCCTTTCATCTTCAGGGATCTTGTAGAGGATAGAGTCAGGATCCTTAATAAACGCAATGCCCCACATGATAGTGGAGCTATTGCGCTTACTTTTGGACTTATCATTTGAATAGAATGTTTTGAAAGGCTCTATCGTTTTAAATTGAGGATTGAGCTTCCAAAAATTCGAATTCAGATCAAATTTATTGATTATTGTCTCTGGCATTAATATAGTATATGTGCTTGAGAGTTTATAAGAGAATCTTTCCTAGCAATTGATATGATCCTTGCAGAAGCTATGCTTACAGCATAATCATGATCTTCTCTATATTCTCTCAAAGCTGACATCACTTGAGATTCTATTACATCTCTCCAGTTCCTAACTACTTTTGGATCATAAAGACTCATTTCTAGCTCTTTATTTACTCCTAAATCTCCTACAAGTCCCCACCCTTTTCTATTTTCTCCTTGGGTGGAATCTGTTTCTGGGCTTGAATCAAATTTAGCTCTATCAGCTTTCTCTTTGAGATCATCGATCTGCTTCTTAAGATCTTCTATTTGTTCTTCTAACTCCTTGGTCATTGTTACTGTTTTTAGGATTCGTTTTCAAATATAATAACTACAGAAAGCTCTTCAAAGATCATGTATTTATTTCCATTCCTAGAAAGAGTGGCGATGGGCTTTGTTGAGTCTC
>JAHENH010000051.1 GCA_018609935.1 Halobacteriales archaeon
GGGTGGTACTGTTGAGGAGGAGACTTTTATTTTAGCTGTTGATAGGCTTAAAAACCGTATTACACCAGGAATAAGCCTAAAATCCCCAAAACAAAAACCCAAACTAAAAATAAACATAGAATACGAACCCGCTCCAAATAAAGAAGAAAACTATATCCTACGTCCTACAGTATTCAATCCAGGACGTTATTACACAAAAGAAGATGTGGAACAAGTTAGTCAAAAAATGTATGATATACTAAAGAAACACAATCTACCCCATGATTATAACTTATGAACTATCCTGTCTTATCTTATTGTAAGAAATTTCAGATATCTGGTAATATAAAAATTGTCTAGATAGCTTATTTGTTCCAGGGGGCAAAATCAATATCTACAAATCTTTTCTCCCTCTCAATAGAATTAATTAGTCTAATATCTTCTGAATCTAACTTTAGCTTCAATGCTTCATAATTATCTTTAATGTGTGACTTAGAGGTAGCCTTGGGTATTGGAATTACGTTTTCTTTATTCATTAACCAAGCTAAACTAACCTGTGCTTCGCTTACATTATGTTTATCTGATATTTTATTTAATTCAGATATATCAAAAACTCTTCCTCTTGCCAAGGGTGAATATGCTACTAAATAAATATTTTTTTTCTGAAGATAATCAAGCATTTCTTGTTGATGTAAAAGTGGATGCATTTCAATTTGGTTAGCATATATAGGAGAATTTAGTATCTCTTCTGCTTCTTTGATTAGATCTATAGTAAAATTACTTAACCCTATATTTTTTATTATATTATCTTTATATAATTTATCAAACGCTTTAAGAGTATCTTGAGGATTGTATTCCCCAGCAGGCCAATGAATATATAAAATATCTATATAATCTGTATTTAATTTATCAATGCTTTCTCGAGTGCTCTTGAGCACATCATCATATGATAAGTTTTCTATCCAGACTTTAGTAGCTAAAACTACGTTATCTCTATCTATCTTAGAGCGAGATATTCCTTCCCCTACAAATTCTTCATTTCCATATTCCTGTGCTGTATCAATATGTCTATATCCAATATCTAAAGCATTCTTAACGCTTTCCACACATTCTTTTGGAAGTGTATTCTGCCAAGTTCCAAAACCTATCTTTATATCATCTAAAGACATAACCTGGATAAATATCATTACAAAATAAGACTGATGTTATATAATCAGATATAAAACTAAATCTGAAGTAAGTACTGATTTAACTTTATTGGAGAGAACCATTCTCCCTCACGAGCTAAATGTGGGTTAGGTTAGGGATAAATCACAAAAACCAATAAAAAAGTTATCAAGTAAACCATTTCTATAGAGTATCAGCTTAGGTAGTTCATCACTCAGTCTACAGCTGTAGCTACCACCTAATGATGATTGTAAAGTATAGACAGAAAGTATTCGGTGACAAAGAAATGGTTGATGAACTGAAGATTTGAACCAAAAACACTTCAGAGAACTACGTCGTGGAAATCACTAATTAAGAAGTGGACGAAGACCACATCCACATTCTGTTTTTCCAGCAAACTTACACTGATTTAATTAAGTTCATCAGCGCTCTAAAAATACCTTAAAGAAATTTTTAGCCAGGGACAAGACGAAGTTACGGCTGTGGAGACTGCAATCTCTAGGGACAATAAAGACTTGGGGACATATTTCTGTGGTTTGTCTGCAAGTTACGTCATCTAAACAGGAAGTCTCTCTTACAGTCTGAACTGTCAGCGTAGCAACGGCAAGTGGACAGTTAACTTGTTTTTATAAAAGGTATTAAGGCATCCTTATCTAATTTTTTTATGCGAAATTTCACAATTACCAAAATTTGGAGCATCCCCATCCGTATAAATATTTCACTTATAGTTTTTTTACCTATTCTTATATGGCTTATAGGTAGTGGTGAACAGATAACTATTTATTCTTTAATAATTGGTGGATTAGTGGGGAAACCATTAAGCTCTAATTTATTAACTTCTGGTCTATATCCATGGATAATAGGTTTTTTAGCAGCTATAGGTTTATTCGTAAGTGTTACATTACATGAATTAGGCCATTCTTGGGTTGCACTTAGATACGATATAAATATTGAGTCTATAACATTATGGATTTTTGGAGGTATTGCAAGTTTGGAATCTATACCAAAAGAATGGAATCGAGAATTTTGGATTGCTATTGCTGGACCAATAACTAGTATAGGTATTGGATTGATTTTTTATATAATAGCTACTTTTATTCCAATCTCTTTATCTATATTATTATTTGTTTTTGGATGGCTTGCAATTATAAATATAATATTAGCTATCTTTAATATGATACCTGCCTTTCCAATGGATGGAGGCCGTATACTTAGATCATTGCTCACTAGATATACATCCTATATTTCAGCCACGCAGATTGCGGCTAGAATAGGAATAATATTTGCATTTATTTTTGGAGTACTTGGTATACTATCTTTTAATATCATACTTATCTTTATTGCAATATTTATATATGGAGCTGCTAATTCGGAATCTCAAGCAATACGTATAGGGGATCTATTACAAGGACTAACGGTTAGGGATATAATATCAACGGAACCTATCAAAATACATAAAGATACTAATATATCCGAATTAATAAATAAAATAATTCGAGAAAAAAGGACAGTATATTTTGTAACAGACGAAACTGATAATATACTTGGAATAGTTGATTTAGATGATATACAGAAAATCAACAAACGGGAATATGAAACAACATCTGTAGAAAAAATAATCTCAGAACCTGGATTAAGAATTGATATCACACAAGACGTATTTAAAGCATTATTACTTCTCAGTAAATCCAATTCAAAATATATATTAGTTGAAGATAACGGAAAAATAAGTGCAGTATTAACACAATCTGATTTTACTAATGCTCTTGATCTACAAAAAAACCTTAGAGTAGCCCAATAAACTATAATCATCTTTAAAAAACAATAAAATATATCTAATAAAATAAATTTATAAAATTAATATTTTAATATTTTATAATCAATTTAATCAACTATAAAAAGTACGACCTAACTATCGACAACCTATCTAAACCATAGAAATCTTATACATTCTTAAAACATAAAAGGAATAAAAATAGTTATTCAGTATTTTAAAATTAATTTATTTCCAAGGTTTAATATATATTGTAGACAATTATTTTATAGTTACTATATTTATGTTACTTTGGATATCTATTGGGTTTTTTATTTTAAGCTTTCTATCTTTAAAAGTAAAGGAAAGAAGTCTAAGTAACGAAAAAAAACATTTGGGTAATCTATTGGTTAAGGTTTTTTGTGGTATAGGTTGGGTTTTATTAGGTATATACTGGTTTTTACAATTACCTAATTATTACATAGTAGAAAATAGTATAATTAAGTCTATTTTAACTTTAACTGCTCTTCCACTATTTATATATTTTGGGTATTATACATTAAGTGGAGAGAAGACATTAATAAAACTTGGGTATTCTATAGCTGTTATGGGATTAATATATCTCCCGTTTGCCTATATAGACGTTCTCAAAACCATGCTAATAGAACATACAGCAATGCAGGAATATCGCGTTCTATCTCTTTTAGGTATAAGTGCTAAATTGGTAGAACAAGAAGGCATACGTAATCTCTTTATCGTTACAAATCCTAAAACTGGTGCAACATATAGATCAGTTATTATCCTTGCTTGTACAGGCTTGGGAAGTATATCAGTATTTACAGGAATTATAGCAGCGGTAAATGCACCTATTAGAAAAAAACTAAAAGTACTCGGAGTTGTAATACCTATAATATATTTACTAAACACTGTAAGAAATGTATTTATAACTACTTCCTATGGCTACCAGCTTTTTCCATATGCTGAAGAATTCGTGTTAGAATATACTGGAGAGGTTGCAGGATATACAAGCTTTTTTTGGGCGGATAAAGTAATATCTCAAAGTTTAAGTTTATTTATCTTAATAGGTCTCGGGCTATATGTGATAAAATATTTACCAGAAACAATGACTCTTTTAGAAGAAACATTTGAATTCCTCTTAGGTGAGGAAATAGATATAAAGAAGGAATTTAGAGAAAATATACAAAAAGATTAAAGATACATAATATATTTAATACGGACACTCAAGGTAAGGGATCACTGGAATCCCAATTGCAGAATACGCAAGTATATAGATTTCCTCTTTTGTTTTCATTTTTGTTAATCCTCCCACAACGTGGACAATTCCAATCTTCATTCCTTTTCATCTTATGTCACCCTTACATATTTTCCTGGTAAGATATAGCATACCACTCAATATCATCGAAACTGTAATCAAGCTTTCGTTTTATGAGAATTAATTTTGTTTTTTATTATAATTAAGATAATAAAAATATAGAGATATTTATAGACTAAATACTTTAACAATAAAGAAAATATAACTAAAATAAGACATAAAACAGGAGGAAAAGAACAAATATATGAAAAATAAGATAAACCGAGATTAATACAAAATTAATATCTTCTGAAATCAATTTATTTATAAATAATCTATTGAGCCGTTAAATATGCATTAATTGTAGTTTTATTTGAATTATCTTTATTTTGAATAGGTGATTCTTGTAGAGAAGGATTTTTTAGACTCCATCTTGAGAGGTCATCGACCCATTCTTTGGCTTTCTCTTCAGATTTAAATGACAGTATTTTACCACGTTTCTTCTGAACCTTTTGAATTAAAGGATCTTTACGTGTAGCCGAAGGCTTTATTCTTACTCTAAAGCTCATAATAATTATTAATCTTCAAGATATTTGTTTGTTTTGCCACAGGATTTATTTTAAGACATCAACAACAATAATCTAGTATTATCCGACTAAAATAGTTAGATAAGATAGTTTATAGATATAATTGATTTTTTTAAATATGTTGAATCTAAAACTCCTACAGACTATACTAAGTTAATTTTAAACTTACCATAAATTCTTTAATATTGATATACAGTCCATATTACGTATGTTTTCTCTATTAGTTATGTTTACTAATTGATACATTAGTGATCCATATAATAGACAACAAATAAACCATTTAAATAAATACGTTTAAGTAAAATAAATTAGAACAAACCTATTTCTATACCTTGAGTTATTACATAGTATGCAGCTCCGAACTGAATTGCATTAAATCCACCATGGATAATTGATGGAACAATTATGTTATCTGTATATTCATAAGATATACCTAGAATCATAGATAGTATGAAGACTACAAATATATATACTATTTTCCCTGGTCCCTGTATTGAGAAAACATGTATAAAAGCAAAAATTATACTTGCTAATGTGATAGCCCTATATTTATTGAAAGTTTCTCGTAGAAGTCCTTGGATTAAACCTCGGAAAAGAAGTTCTTCCCCGGGGGCCTATTAAAATAAATGAAAGAGGTATTAATATTAGGAACATAATGGGATTTTGCTCACCTATACTAATTATAACATTGCTAGCTGTTTGTATATCTAATATTGAAATAATGGTAGAAAATAATGTTAATAAAATTAGTAAAGATATCGTTCCTCCAGTAATAGACGCTAAGTCTTTTAAGCTTGGTATTTTGATGTTAATAAAGTCTAAATCTTTACTTAATTTTATATAAAATAAAGCAAACCCTCCAAATGTGAAACCCTGTAGGACTATAACACTTAGTCCAAGCTGTATTGTTGGGTCTCTTATAGATATACTTGTTGCTGCGGTGATTATCTGGGCTACTATAAGAACTAAAATATTTCCAATTATATAACTACCTATCCCCAATAATATACAGAGTAATATGGTTCTTAACTGATCTTTATATTTATTTTTTTTATTCATTTTATTATTTTTCTAACTATAGTTTTCTCGAACATTTAAACAAAATCTTTTATTTATTATTCAAAAATCATTTTCTAATTCAAATAAATAAAATAAATTTGTTTATATAGATGAATAAAACTATTAATAGTATAAAATTATTTGATAAGATTATTTGAATATTAGTTTTTTTAAGTTTGTGGAGAAATGATTTTTCCGACGTTTTAATATTTCTTTAAGGTATTTATTTTCTTCGTTTAGAGGGTTAATTTGTTTGTTTAGTTTTTCAATCTTATCTTCTAACTCGTTTATTTTTCTTCTTTATTTTTCAATTCTTTTTTATTTTTTAATTTTTTCTTGTGTATTTTCTAATTTAACTTTAACCTTTTTTAACCCTTTTCTTCAAATATTAAACCTTAACAATTAATTCTTTAATTATTTTTGTTTGTGTTGTATTCCTTTCTTGAGATATATCTTTTATTAAATCAGCTTTATCTTCTTTTATTTTTATTTTTATTTCTTTCGTTTTTATCAGTATTTCTTTTAAAATATAATAAATTTCATTATAAATAAAGTTGAGGACTATTAAAAATCAAGAAATGAGTAAATCTGTTGCAATAATAGGGGGTGGTGTAACAGGATTAAGCGTAACATTTAAACTACGTGATAGAAATATAAAAACGACTGTTTTCGAAAAATCTGATACTATAGGAGGAAGGACTGCCACTAACAAAAAAAATAATTGTATATACGATTATGGCGCAAATTATTTCAAAACTAAAAAAAATGATATTAAAAAAATAATTAAAGGATTAGGACTTGATGGTTTAGTTAAAATAAAGAAACCTATATGGACATATAACTTTAAGGGACAAATAACTAAAGGAAAAGAAAGAGATATAAATCGATTAACATATAAAAAAGGCATACAGGAATTAGCTTTTCGTCTATATAATAAAAGTGATACTAAACTTTATACTTCAACTACCGTAAAAAAAATAGATAAAAAAAATAAATGGATTGTGTGCACAGAAGAAAAAAATTATAAATTTGACTTTATTCTTTTAACTCCTCAACCACCTAAAATATATGAATTAATTAAAAATACTAAAAAGAAAGATAAATTATATTACCATCTAAGAGATTCACTAAAGAATATAAGATATAATCATATCATGACATTTATTTTTCATTATCCATTTAGACAACAAAGACCTTATTACGCCCTCATAAATACAGATAAAAAACATTCAATTGGGTGGATATCACGAGAAGAATCTAAACAAGGGCATATACCAGATGGAGAAAGTATTCTAATAATACAAATGTCATCCAGATGGTCCAAATTAAACTTGAATACATCTATCAATAAATTAAAAAATCAAGTAACAGAAAAAATTGTAAATCTAATCAATAATAAGAAATTAAAAAAGCCAGACTGGACTGACTCTAAATTTTGGAAGAATGCTTTACCTAAAAATAATAAAATAGATAAACAAATATTAAGAGAAATAGAAAAAGATAATTTGTTCTTCGCGGGAGACACTACAATAAATAAAGGTAGAGTGCATAACTCACTTTCAAGTGGTATCAATGCCGCTGAAAAAATATACAAAAAGACTTAATTAGTTCTATCCTAAGCATTGTTTCTAGAGAGTATTCAGACAGAAAGATGGTAAAATAGATACATAAGTCAAAAATATGAACTTATCCAAGTTTTTACAGAGTAAACTGAGTTAGATAATATATAAAAAGAAGAAAGGGAACACTCTACTATAAAAGCTAATGTAACCAAAAAGCTCAATAGCACCCTCAAAATAGGGAGTATAAGACACTTTAGCGTGGATACATGGCTTTCTAGTAATATAAAGGAGAAAGTAAAACGATGATGAAACTTTATATTGAAACATCACGAGAAACTGAGATTTAAATAAACAAAGAGAAAATCGAAGAAATACACCTCACAATTTCTATCAAGTTTTTAGGCATCCTTAGACAAATCAAAATACTTTACCAGTTCTGTTATTATTACAATACTAAGCTGAGAAAAACACACACTCCACTGATCTAATATGTCAGAATATAGCGATATCTTGAGGAGTTAAATTTTATATGTAATAATTTATATATAGTAGATATATTCTGAAATAACCCAAAAGATTAATAAGTAAAATTCTGTCTATACTAACACAATGTAACGAAACATTTTTTTATATTAATTTTTATTTTATAAATATAATGGAAAAGGAGAGGGTGAAGGAGAGAGAAGCTGAAGTTGAAGATGAAGATGAGGTTGAGGGGGATATTGTTTGTCCTGAGTGTGGTTCTTCTGATTTGTTGCAAGATAGTGAGAGGGCTGAACTTGTCTGTGATAGTTGTGGACTAGTCGTAGAACAAGAACAGATTGATCCGGGACCTGAATGGAGA
>JAHENH010000052.1 GCA_018609935.1 Halobacteriales archaeon
ACTCCAATTAATTTCTTAAATTTATTCCATAACTTAGTAATTACTCTACTTATTTTTTCTGTTAATCCTTCCTTATTCTTATTTATTATTTGCTGAGACAACAATTTAGCCATAGTTTCTTCAGCAAGCATACCTACATCTTCATTATAAGTCTCCCCATAGTCATTTTTAACCTGTTGATACATATTAGATTCTAAAGCTAAAGTTCGGAGTCGTCTATATAAATTGGAACCTCTCATAGAAGCTACAGCAAAGTGAGCAGCCTCTTCAGGTAAAGTATCTTCAGCTAGTTCGCCTTTCACTGTTTTAACCACTTTATTATAAATATCAGCTACAGCACGTACATTATTTCCATTCCTATCTAATAAATAATCATGAACTTCGGTAGATATTCCAAGTCCAGATAAGAATCTTTTCATTCTGTTATCTAATTCTTGGTCTGTTTCTTTAAAATCTATATCTTCTTCTTTTTTACCAGTTTGAAAATATATTTCACGAGTAGCATAATCAGACTTTACCGGGACTTCTATCCATTTATTTTCAAATTCATCAGTTATTTCTTTAGTATTAAAATTTTTATTTAGTATGTTAGCTACAGTATTTTCATAGAAATTATAAATAGGTTTTAATGCACCAAATCCTTCGGGTCCTTCTATTCTTTCAAGTTCTTGTTTAAGTTGATTTATTTCATTATCATAATTTTTTAATTCTTTTTGTAAATCTCCTTTTTTGTTAGGGTTTATTGTTTTTAAAGCTTTTTCTTCAGATATAACTTTTTGACCTATTACATTTTCTCCTAAAAAATCATATTCATCTATTGTAAAATTTACACCATCATATATTATAGGGTTAAGAGCACTATTTTCTACTAAATTAATTCCTATTGGATATTTAGAACTTTCTGATTTTTTTAAAGTTTCATTTATTTTATTTAATCTATCTTCTAAAGTTTTTAGTCTATCCTCTTTCTGTTTCTTAAACTCTTCTAAAGTAGTATGTCCTTCAACTTTACTAGCTGTATTACCTGTAGGAAATAATACTTTTTCATAACCCTTCTTAGCACTATCTTGTATAATAGATTTAACAAAGAATGTTACCCAGTTATTGTCTTTGTTTAGGAGTTGTAGGAATTGATTTTCTTTAGTACTTTCGGCCTCCTTATCTTTTGTAGAGGGTTCCCCAACGTTTTCAAAATTTAAAGTAGTAGGCTGCAAACCAGAATCTACCAATCTTGATAGCCCTCTACCTTTCTGAAATAAATCAGATTGTGTTTCTAGTATTCTACGAGTTTTAGAATCAGATAATAAAGTTTTTCCCATTGCAGGAAATGGTAAATCCTCCATCTCAAACATTGTTTCTTTTTTATCAGTAACTTTATCATCACTTCTAAACCATCCAATACCTTTATCAGTAGCAAATTGAGCATGACCTTTATTACTAGGTGTAATAGTAGGTGTAGCTATTTCATGTTCTGTATAATTAGTACCACCCGGAACTGTTACGCCAGAGTAGTATTGGGTTGGTGTATTTGTGTTGTCAATACTTTCAAGACCTTCTTCTACATTTTTATCTTTTGTAGCAGTATTAATCTCAATAGTATAACTATAATTAGCAGCTAATTCGACAGCTAAATCTTTTGTAGAAATTTCCTGAATATTATTATCTTTCATATATTGAAAGACAAAATCAATTTGATTAGAAGGTACTCCTTGATCGTCTAAAGCTTTTCTAAGATTGGTTTCAATGTAAGGTTTTTCTTTAGTATTTAAACGTATAGTTTGTCTATCGTTTTTTATTTTTAATAACGAGTTGACTACTTTTAATCTAAAATTTACTTCTTCTTCAAATTCTTTCTGATTAAATATATTTTTACCTTCTTTAGCCCATACAGGATCATTAGTGATCTTAAGTTCTATTTCAGGATAAAGCCTTTTAAGTTTATCTTGAATGTCCTTAAAAACTTTTGAATTAGCTTCTTTTATTCCTCTCTCTTCACTCTCTTCATATTCATCTTTATCTGTTAAATTCTCTGTACTTCCTTGTTCTTGTGTTGATAATTGCTCTGTAGAATCAAAAGGAGTGAACCTCTCAGAATTCTTGAACTTCTTAAGTGCCTTATCCTTTTTAGCATTATCGGATAGAGAATTATTACTATTAAAGATAGATCTACTGACATCCTTATCACTATTATACTCTATTACTTTATGACCTTCATCTGTTCTTTTCCCTAATTGATGAGTTGCTTGATATACATAATATTCTACATTCTCTTCTGTTTCCTTATCATAAACATGAGTTTCTCCCACTAATTCATAGAGCCTAAAACCACCTTCCGATCTCATAGATACCATAGGACTACCATTCATCACTTTTGAAGACACTGAAAATCCATATTTTTTAGGTACATTCTTTATCCCTTTAACTTTCTTTTCCGATACTCTGGGAGTGATATTTTTATTATCAGCATTATGTCTATATATCTGAGATAAAGCTCTAAGACCTAAAGAATCATATTTAGTGAAAGTATCAATAGCGTTCTTTAATTTATCCCTGAAGAATTCATTAGGTATTATATCAAAGAATGTTTTAGATCCTCTATTAAGTCCACTGGTCACATAAGAAGCCAGTACAATATCATCTAATAATTCTTCTATTTCTTTATCTCCTGAATTATATAAACTTCTGAACTCATCCTTTAATCTATTCAGATCCTTTGTTCTTAGATTCCTGAAATTATTCTTAGATAGTAAATTTCCGAATTCAGAGAAATGAGTGGTAAGCTCTTTAGAGAATTGTGTTCTTCTGAAATCTTCTTTTCTCTCTTTTATATCATTGAATCTATTTACTAATCCTTCTCCTGTTATCAGGTCTTTTAACTTATTGTTATCAGGAGCGAATTCTCTTGAGACTATAAAACTATAGACCTCATTATATATCTCCTCTCTTATTTTAGGATCATTCCCTTTCTTACTGATAAAACTCTCCATTCCTCTTAAGAAAGTATTGACTTTCTCATCCCCCTGAATATGTACCGATGATACTTTCTCTATCATATTATCTACTTGATCCCATAGGGAACCAAAAAATGTTCCCTTGAATCTATTAGTATATCCCTTTACATTATCATTTATCACCTCCTCAATAACAACTGAATTCTTTATATCTCTCAATGTATTAGCCTCTACCATATCTTTTCCCCATCCTGATACATCTACTGAGAATGCTCTTCTTCCATTTGTTACAGTGGAATTCTTATTTCTCTCATTAACGAATGCCTCGAATACCCTTTTCTGTAAATCTATATTAGATCTATTTAGAGCTTCACGTTCATCAAAGTATTCATTACCATCTTCATCCTTCAATATCCCTTTTTCTATCTCTTTTTTCAGTTCATCCGTACTAGGAAGATCAGAGCTTACTTTTTCTGGTTTTATACCCCACTCTCTCCTTATAACATCTACAGGATCTTCATATAAGGAATTGATATTACTATTTATTCTGGATACTGCACTCACATAATCTCTTATAATAGGCTGTCCTATGAAATCCATAGCATATTTCCAATCCACTCCCTTTCTTATCATATAATAAAGAACACCTGATGTAGAAGTATTCAAGTTAGTATTAAGAATAAAGGGGTCTTTTTCAGCATCTATGATAGCATTAGAATAGTTCAATATAGCATTCAGTACTTTCTCCGAATCAATAGAGGGATCTTCTATATCCATCTTATCGAAAGTCTCCTTAACAGGATCCTTTATTGAATAACCTGTACCCATTGATAATACTATATCTTTCTGAGTATTGGCTACCTGACCTATAGCAGCCCCTCCTACCATGAAATTATTCCTGACATTCAATTGATTCATTCCCGTATAGAATTCCAATCCTTTAACCTCTTTTCTAGGGAACATCTTCTTAGATCTATTCTCAAGAGAAGGATCTTCTAAAGGCTTTATAACCTCATTGAAGTTAGTGGGTCTTTTGAGTATATTCTTATAAATATCCAGTCTCCTATTATTAACAGCTTTCTTAGTATTCTGTAATTCCATAGGAATGCTCTTATGATGAGCTTCTATGGACGTTTCAAGCTTCTCTACAAGCTCTTCCTTCTTTGCGGTATTTTCCTGCTTATAATGATCTAAAAGTTCCTTATATATCTTAGTTTTAGTTATGGTCTTAAGTTTACGACTTCCTCCACTCTCTTCTTTATTCTTTAATTCTTGTCTCAGTGCTTCTGTCTCTGCTTTCTCCTCAGCAGTTAAATTATCCATTATATTATTAATACTCTCTTCTATATATTCCAGAGAATCTATTATCTCTTTCTCCTTGAAATCCAATCTCTTCATTAAAGCCATAAGTACTTCGGGATCTTTATTTAATATCTCTCTCAATCTATAATACAAAGTACTATTACTATCATCGAGATACTCCACTTTTTTCACTTCTCTACCATAATAGGATCTCTCATATTCGGGAAGAGCAAAGAATACTTTATCAATATCGAAGTCAGAACCGTCTTTATGAGTTATCTCATTGAAAGTTATGATAGTGTCTCCCATATATTGGGGAAGGATACCGGCTATTTCTATAGAAGCAGAAGAAGAAAGAGCCTGATTAGGTATTCTATATCCTATCCCTTCCAATATATCAGGTTGATCTTTATTTACTTTTTCTATAAGTTCTTCATCACTATATTTACTACCATCTTTCTTTCTATATCCTTCTTTAAGGTCTTTCCAGACAGAATGAGGCATAAGTACTTGAGCACTCTTACCGGGTTCGGGAGCACCTAATTCTTTTCTATTATCTTTCCTAATAGTTCTAGGTTCATTGAACCACTTAATATCACTTCTACCTTTTTTTATATCCTCTTTTATCATATCCAAATTAGCTCCCGAAGCCTGAACGAATTGACCTCCTTTGGTCTTTATATCAGCTACATTCTTTCTCCATACAGAAGCTAACTTATTCAGGGACTCTTTATGGAATCCTACAATAGTATCTAATCTATCTCCATTATTAAGAGCTTCCAGAACATCATCAGAAGTTCTACTTATATCAGAGAGTTCTAATAGAATATTATTAAAAGCGGATTCACTCAATTCTCCATTCTCATCTCTCTCTAATCTCATATCTAATGCAGTGCCTCCTACAATAGCATTAAAAGAATTCAGATTTTCTATCTCTTGTAATTCGATATCATTAGCCCCTAATCTGATATTAGTATTGAGCTGAGTACCCAAAGGTCTATTCTCTATTCCTTTATTAGGCTGCTCTTGTTGTATCTTATAATGTCTCCTGGGTATCTTTCTTACATCCAGGGTAGCTTCATCATTTATAGAACCATCCTTATTATATAACTTAGAAGGCTTAGAAGGTATAGCTACCTTAGACCCACTGACGTGGACTAATTCATCAACACCATTATCATTCATCTTCTCTATTATATCATCGTGTCCTTGAGTTAATCCGGGTATCAAAGGTCTCTGAGAATATTTAAGATATATAGTCCTTCCCTCTCTGTCCTTACCATAATAAACACCCTTTAATGGTTTAGTGGCTATAATAAGACTGGAAGGATTCAATGAACCCCCTTTGAGATCTTTGTAAGCTTTCTCATGTTCACTATCCCATTCTCCCGGTACATATTTCTTTATATGTTTCCATCTATCTAAAGTTATCTCAGCTTCACCATCTGTCTTATTTATATCCTCTTTATAGGTCTCTATATTCTTTCTTAACTTATCTATTTCCTTCTCCTTTTTCTCTTTCTTTTCTGCCTCAGTAATATTCTGACCATCTATATGATCCTCTATGATCTTTTTAGATGAGCTGAAGAATTCATCATCTGAATATCTAACAGATGGTGTTTCTATATCTTCAGAAAAAGCGACATTTATATCATCATTAGAATCCATCATGGTATCATAACTACCGTGAGAACTCAATCCTCCTCCCCTCTTATTCATATCATCCTTTTCTCCGAATTGTCTAGGATCTCCCGTAAATAACTTAGTACTCTCTACTGTACCTATAATAGAGCCTATAGTATAATCATGTATTATCTTCTTTATAGCATCACTTCTCTCACCTCCATATTCTTTTATCAGTTTATTAGGTATAAAGTCACTTTCTAATTTACTACCTGTCTTATTCCCTTCTTTATCTTTTACAGGCTCGTATCTAATAACTCCCTTTCTCTCCATCTTACTCATCTGATCATTCAAGGATCTCTTTAGATGCTCTTCTATTTTACCTCTTACCAGATCCTCAGCTTTAGCTTCATTATAAGGCTTGTAATTATTAGAATCAGCATACAGATCTAATTCAGTTCTTCCCGGAGATAATTCAGGGAAGAGATCGGACTTGAATACATTTCCTGTAGGGATCCCATTTTCATCTGTTAATTTATCTCCTTTTATATAGTAATCATCATGTTTGTATTTATCGAGTATCTCTTCCTCGGAAAGGTCATTGTTGAATAGTTCTTCCCAAGCATTCAACATTGTCTTATACTCATCCATGAAATATCCTACCATAACATCCACACTCCTAGTTCCCTGTTTCGTGAACCTTAATTTATATTCTCCTGACTCTCTATCCCAGTCCTTATCAGTATTATTAAGAGGAGCTTTTAACCCTCCTATGTAATACTGTCTACTCTTGTTAGATATATTAAGTATAGGGATAAGGGATGTTCTTTTCTTGTCTAATTTATTCCTTAGAACAGCTGATATTTGGGATACTATCTCATCTACTTCATAGACATTCTCCAAGCTTTGACCCGGATCTCTCTTTCCTTTTTCTTTAAAGACATTAGGAGTTATTAACCTTAAAGATGTGTTATTAGCTCCTTTAGCTCTTATTAACTTAGCTATCTGAGAATTCTCATTAAAAGGATCATTAAGGAATTGCTCCCTTATCTTATCATCCTTTAAGATATTGGTGAATTCATTATCTATATAAGACCTATCAGAAAATATATACTTAGCGGAACCATCCTCACCTAATATCATTACCTCATGAGAATCAGAGTCTAATTCTGATTGTTTATCGGCTAATTTACCTATAGCTGACTTATCAGATAAAGGGTTCTTTTTCTTACCTGTATCTTTTTCTATAGATTCCAAAAGAGAATGTATATTATTGGCTACTGCTGATATATTTTTTCTTCCCTCGAGAAATTCATCATCTCTATAATTAGAAAGGGATTGAGAATCCAATTCTATACCTATTCCTTGTAAAGACCCCAAAATATATTCTCTTATTTCTCTCTCCTTTTTAAGTCTTTGTTCTTTAGATCCTTCCCGAATATCTATCTTATTAGCCTTCTCCGTCTTATCCAGGCTATCCTTTAAAGCCTTCTTATTGATATTTCCATCCTTATCCTTCATTATAGAATTAAAGTTATCCGTCCACTTGGATATTATTTTTCTTGAAGGCTTGGATTTAGAAGCAGCATCCGTTACTTCTATTTCATTAATAGAATCATCTTTATTCCTTATCACAGTAAAATTACTAAAGTTAAGCTTAG
>JAHENH010000053.1 GCA_018609935.1 Halobacteriales archaeon
AACAAACAAAAAAACACAAAACAACTCCAAATTCTACAAAATATATACAAATTCCTAGAACGCCTAATAACCAAAAAATACAGCGAATATATTGGAGAGAGTGCCAAAAAAGTAGCCAAAGAAGACATACTAGAATCTGCTCAATGGATAAAAAATCAAAACCAAAACCAAAACAAACAAAATAACCCAAAAAACCAACAAGATAGTTATAGTGTTGAGTTTATTCATAACCTAGATAGATCAATTTTTTATCAAATAATAGATAAAATAGAGAGTGATATAGAGGAAGTATCAGTTGTAGCTCCTTATTTTGGAGAAACAACAAGAGTATTAGAAGAGTTTTCTGATATAAGTAGTAGGGTAAAATTATATCTTCAACAAAGACAAGCCCAGATCGAAAAAGAGGATCTAAAGAATTTATTAGAACAGAGAGACAACCTATCTGTTTCTATTTTTAAAAAGGATAGATTTGTACACGGTAAACTATTAGTTATAAAGTCTAGTGGTTTCGTTTATTGTCTATTAGGTAGTCCTAACCCTTCAGTTCAGGCTATGCTTTCTGGTTCTGAAAGTGGAAATATTTTTGAAGAACTGGGAACATTTTCTCCCGATGAATTCTCAATGGAATCTATTAAATCAGATAGATATAATCTTGATAAAATTATATTCGATCAGCTCAGTATAAATGATGAAAATGAGCAGGAGGAGTTCTACAAGGAGATGATTAGGATGGTCCGTGATAGGTTGATGAGGCAACCAGATGAAAATCCGTCGCTCTGCGAGACTATTGCGGAGCATAATCCAGAGTACGACTATGAAAGGTGATTTAGATTAGCGAGAACAGTATGCCAGGAATTATTGATAATCAGCGGGTTCAGCTTGGCGAGGTTATCAAGGAAGGGATCAAGGATGAGAATATAGACAGGCTTCGTGTAGGTGTTGGGTATTTCTATACGAGTGGTTTGAAGAGTCTTCAACCCCAGCTGGAAGATTTTATTGAAAGCGGAGGTCAGCTCGACATTATGATGGGAAATACGGTTAATAGAGATACTCTGGAAGAGTTAGTTGCCGGATATAAAAGCCAGCAACTTGCACTTACTCGACAACCGAATCATCTGATTCAAGAGGACGATAAGCAAGAGCTTAAACAAGAATTGAAAAATGATCTTGAGCAACAGATTTTATATACGGATCCTACAGACCAGAATCAAAAATTTATAAGTAAGTTATCAGAATGGCTTGATACTAATTCAGTAAGATTACGGGTTTATCCTAAAGAGAGATTTCATGCAAAAGCATATGTGCTTGAAAGTGATGGAGATGGATCGATTACTCGTCCTGATTTAGCTGGAATTGTAGGTTCTAGTAATCTTACATTTTCTGGATTGACTTCTAATACGGAGTTGAATGCTACTGTTTACACTGCTGATGCTAAGGAATTACAGGAATGGTATGAAGAAAGATGGGAAGAATCAGAAGAGTTTTCACCTGAACTTTTGGACGTTATAGAGAATTCTTGGGCTTCTTATCATCCTAGTTTGGAGTTAGCTGATCCTTATTATGTTTATATTAAAACTCTTTATGAATTATTTAAAGAGAGTTTAGAGACTACCGAGGAGTATCTTAGAAGTTTTCAAGTATATCAGGATTTATATGACTTCCAGAAATGGGCTGTTCTTAGAGGAACCCGTATAGCTCGGAAGTATGAAGGAGTAATGATTTCAGATGTTGTAGGGATGGGTAAAACATATGTAGGTCTTGCATTGTTAGAACACTTCTATCATAGAAATTATATGCAGGGAAAGCGGGGTAAAATGCTGATAATCTGTCCTAAAAAGTTAGTTACAATGTGGGAAAGAATGGTGACAAAATATTCTCTCCATGCTGAAGTCGTAAGTATGGGAATGTTAAGTAAGGAAGACTATGATGAAATTCTATTAGATGAGCATGGAGATTCATCTGTTGTTTTAATAGATGAAAGCCATCATTACCGTAACCATGATACTAACAGATATGAAAATCTAAGTCAGTTTTTACCTGTTGTAAACGAGACTATACTTCTTAGTGCTACTCCTTATACTACAGAGCCTTCAGATGTTTATAATCAGATTAAACTCTTTCATTTAGACGATGTTACTCAAATACCTATTAACCCTCCTAACCTAGACAAGTTCATAAAGAAGGTTGAAAATGATGAAGCCAACCTTTCAGAGCTTTTAAGTCATACAATGGTGAGGCGTACTAGATACGATATCGTCGAACAATACGGCGGTGAAGACGAAGATGGAAGATTTATAGAGATGGAAGATGAGAAAAGGTATCTTCCTGATAGAAAGCTGAAAACTACCGATTATTATATTTCAGATGTTTATGGGAGAGAATTTTATCATAGAATAGTTGATGTATTAGAGAATTTGAATTATGCACGTTATGCTCTTGGTTCTGAAGAATATCTAAAACCAGAGTACAGAGATAAAAGTAAATATCAAGATCTTTCTAATATAGGCAAGAATCTTAGAGGTCTTCTTAAAGCCAATTTCTTGAAACGGTTAGAAAGCAGTATATTTGCTTTTAGAGAAACTCTTGATAAAACACTTCGAAGTTATAGGAACTTCTATAAGTTGTTAGATAAGGGAACTGTAGCAATCGGAGAAAAGATTAATGAGTACTTGAAATCTGAGGACGACCCTGATGAAATTTTAGAAGCTATTGAAGAAATGGAAGAAGAAAGAATACAAGATTATGAAATAGAAGCTTTCTATTTAGATAAGTTAAAGAAGGATTTACAACAGGATATTGAAGCTCTTGAAGATTTACATCAAAGAACAGACTCTATAATAGAAGAAATATTTGAAGATTACAAGAAAGACGATAAAATTAGATCTCTCAAAACACTATTATCTAATCTCTATAGCGGAGACCATAAAATATTTGAAACAGACGATAGTTCCGACAAAATCATTGTATTCACAGAATTTGCTGATACAGTTAGACATATTGGAGAAGGTCTAGACCAGCTTCAAAATCAAGGACAGCTAACCGATGTTCGCTTTGAAACTGTTACATCTGATACAGGAAATGTAGATGAAATCTTCGAACGATTTGCACCCAGGGCAAATGAAGCCAGAGAGAAAATAAATCCTGAAAACGAACTAGATCTTTTGATAACTACAGACGTAGCAAGCGAGGGATTAAACCTTCAGGATAGTAACTTTGTAATTAACTATGACATTCACTGGAATCCTTTGAAATTAATCCAGCGCATAGGTAGAGTGGACAGACTGGGAACAGAACACTCTACAGTTTATGTATCTAATTTCTTCCCTGAAACGGTTCTCGAAGACGAGTTAGGAATAATTAAGAAGGTGGAAGAAAGAGTAAACGAGATTAACTCTGTCTTAGGAATGGATGGGAATATCTTGACTGAAGAGGATCAGCCTAATCAGACTTTTATGCAAAGAATTTACGAGGAAGATATGAGAAGTATAGAAGAATATGAAAAAACAGAGTTACTCCCTGATGACGAAGTCACTGGTTCAGTAAATAAACTTAGGAAACTAAAGGAAAATCAACCGGATCTCCTTGAAAAAATAAAGGAAATGGATGGAGTTAGAAGTGCATACACTTGGGATAAAGATTTTGACGGAATTTTTGTTCTATGCCATCAGGGAGATTATACCACTCCATATATTGTAGGATTTCCAGAGGAGGGAGATCCAAAAATAGAGCTTGAAAGTCAAGAGGAAATTATTGAAACTATATCATGTAATGAGGAGGAAGATCCAGTAGATGTAGAAAATGAGAAATTTGATAGAAAATATGCTAGAGCTACTGATGTTGCATCTAGTTCTTTTGAAGATGATATAAAGGAAAGAGAAAAAATTTGGTAGAGAGCAAAAAGGATTAGAAAGTGAAGGTACAGGTATTGGACTATATCTAGTAGATCAACTAATAGATAGCTATAGTGGTGAAATATGGATTGAAGACAACCAACCAGAGGGAAGTATATTTAAGGTAGAACTACAAAAAATATAAATTATATAGTGTATTTAGTTAGTTATGTTTTGGTAGTGTAATTTCTATTGTTGTTCCTCTTGGTTGGTTATCTGATATAGATATAGATCCCATATTTATTTCTACTATCCAATATACTATTCACAACCCTAGTCCTGCACTATGTTTTAATGGTGTTTCTTTACCAATTTCTAATACTTCTTTTTCGCTTTCCGGCATACCAACTCCGTTATCCTGTATTTCTATTTTTATGTTGTCGTTTGTCTCCCATACTGAAATATCGGCTTTTGGTGTTTCACTATCATTATGTTTTATTGCATTTTCTATTAATTCATACAATGCTGGTTTAACAGAAACATATAGCGATATATATTCTTCTATATCTATATCTATATCTATACCTGCATTTGGATATTTTTCTAATAATTCTTTTTTAATTTCTTCTAGTATATTTTTTATATCTCTCTCTAATATCTCACTGCCTTCTATTTCAAATATCTCTTTTGCTTTTTGGGTTTTTTCACTTAATTTTTCTAGATCTTTTATAGCTTCTTCTGCTTCCTTAATTTGTTCTCTAAATTTTTCTTTTTCGGTATTTTTTTCTATTTCTTTTATTTTTAGGAGTATAAAGTTTAATTTATTTCTTAGGTTGTGTCGTAGAACTCTATACAGTACCTGTGTTTGTTGTTTTTCAAGTCTTTCTGTTGTGACATCTCTCTGTATAGCTACAAAATGTGTTATCTCACCATTTTGGTTAATTGGAGCTATAGTCTGGTCAGCATAATATAATCCACCATCCTTCCTTTTGTTGAGTATTTGTTCTTCCCAGGTTTCTCCAGAAAGAATTGTATCCCATAGATCACTATAGTATTCTTGGGGTTGTTCTCCTGATTTTAGGATGGATGGATTTTTACCTAATGCTTCATCTTTTGTATATCCTGTAATTTCTGTAAATTTTGGATTGACATACGTTATTTCTCCATCTTTATCAACTATATATATAGCACTTCCAGCTTGATCAACTGCATGTCTGAAGATCTGCAATTTTCGTTTCCGTCTTTCTTCTTTGGTTACATCTTGTATGGTTCCAAGCATTCTTTTTGGTTCGCTATCTTTGAAGTATATTTCTCCTGTTTCTTGTACTATGCGTATTTTTTCGTCTGGGCGTACTATTCTGTAGGTCATGTTGTAGTTGTTTTTTTGTAGGGGTTCTTCTACGTTTTTTCGTACCTTTTCTCTATCTTCTGGATGTACATATTCTAGGAATTTTAGATATGTTGGGTTGAATTCTTCTGGGTCTAATCCAAATATCCGGTATACTTGATCAGACCATTCCAAATTATCTGTTTCTATATCCCACGTCCAATGCCCTATACCTGCAACACGTTGAGCCTCCTCTAACCTCTCTTTTGTCTCTTTAAGTTTTTCTTCCTGTTTTTTCTTTTCTGTAATATCACGCAAAATACCATCATAAAAAACCTCACTATCATCCTGAGATTTCATCGCAGTAACTGCTACCCATATTTCTTTGTCTCTTAGTGTTTTTTGTCTTAGTTCTTTGTTTTCTATCTTTCCTTTTTTTTCAAGTTTTTCACTTAATTTCTTTCTTTGACTTTCATCTATATAGAAGTCACTTGCTGTATATTTTAAAAGTTCTTCTTTGGATTCTGCCTCTAAAATATCTACGAGTGCAGGATTCACCTGTATAAACTCTCCTTTTGATCCAGGTTTATTTCTATATACTCCCACAGGCAGATTTTCTATGATTTTTTTGTATCTTTCTAGTTTTTTTCTATTTTCAAGAGAATATATTGCGTATGCTAGGTCATCTCCTATCTCTGATAATAATTTTTTTCTTTTTCGTCAAAAGCATGTTTTCTATCTGCGTATATGTTTAAAACTCCGTATGTTTTTTTATGTATAAGGGGTATTGCTATGCTTGATTTGTATCCACGTTTTAGTGCTTCTTCTCTCCAAGGCTTATATTTTGGGTTTTCTGGGATGTTCTGCATAACCTGTATTTTATTTGTCTTTACTGCTTTACCTGTAGGTCCTTGTCCTGTAGGGGTTTCATCGGCTGTTATTTCTATTTTTTCTAAGTAGTGTTTTTCTATTCCTACAATTGTTCTTGGTTTTATTTTATTTGTATTAGGATCATATTGTCCGGTCCAAGCAAAAATATAAGGTTTGGAATTGGCTAATATATTACATATATTTTTTTCTAATTCTTTACGTGTATCACTATATATTAATGCTCTATTTACTTGTCTTATAACAGATTCTATATGGCTTATCTTTGGTTTCTCCTTATCCGAATATGTAGTGTTTTTTATTTTGTTTTCAAGTAATTCAAGCTGGTCGTCAACAGATTTTTTTATTATATATGTATCTATATTTTTATTTATTGCTTTACTTGCTAGTTTTTCAGAACCATTATCTGTATAAAGAATAAAAGGAAGATCTGGATCCAATTTTTTTATTTTATCTAATATTTTTAATCCATCTATTTCTGATGGGTTATGATCACTTAAAACACAATCAATTTTTTTATTTTTTATTTTTTCTACAATATTAGTATTAGATAGACATGAGGTTATTATGGCATCTATATTTTTTTCTTTCAGATATCTAGAGAGCTTTTCTGCATTATCTTTTTGATTAGTAATATATAAGAGATTTATATTCTGTTCAGACACCATATATCCAATAAATAAAAGTTTATATAGTAAATAAATTACTCAGCTTTACACACTATTTCTATTTTCTGGGTGGATGAAGAGATGGTTAATTTTTTGCCTGAGATCTTCACCTTTTTGGTTTTTGTTATTTTGTTTATTGTAGGAGACTATAGACTGTTTTTATGACGTTTCTTACGTTTGTTATTGCTGGTTGGGATCTTTTAATTCCATACTTATTAGGTTTTTTCTTTGTTTTTGTCTTCTGTTGTATTTACTGGGTTTACCTTTTTTGTTGTTGGTGCAAGTAAGGAGTATTGTAACCAAAAGAAAATGGTATATTAATGGTTCTGAAATGTTCTTGATTGGAATGGTTGTGGCTCTAGTAGCATATACTGTAGGAAAAAGTCTACATGGAATTGCGTAATCCTAAAATTCTAAAATTATATAATTTAATAGTGATAGCTATATGTTTTTGGACCTACTTAGCAAATATTAGATACCGTTAGAATTAAACTTTCATTTAATATCTATGTTGTTAAATAGTGGTTTTGTGGATTATAGATATAGTAGTATAGATTGATTTATTAAAAAAATATATTCAACCCTCCATAATATAGTTTAAACTATATACATCAACATGGTATTTAGGGCCAGTTTCTAAAAAATAAAACAGCTTTTTATGTTTTTTTATTCTTCTATGTTTTTTTCTGTTTCGGTATTATGTCAAGTTCTTTGTCTGTGTCTCCGAGAACTAGTAGTGCATAATATCTTAGATATGCAAGTACCGGTACATTAACGGACGAAAATATTATAATTAAAGATATAACGAGTAATATAGCTAATATCACAAAAACGGTGAGTCCTAACCCTTCAAATAAGGTTAAAAATATAAATCCAATAAAGGCTAAAATAGCTCCTGGAATTAACAAAATAAGGAAACCAACAATTCCTACTATTAGGCTTCCAATAAGCCCTAAAATCCTTGATAAGATTAGGTATACTAGATATTCTTTCCATTCAACTTTGAGTGTTTTCCAGAATCTATGCCATCCATCAAGTACACCACAGTCTTCTAAAATCATAGTTGGAACAAAAAAGCTAGTTGTCAAACCATCAATGATATCGATTATTATAGCAAAAACTATGAATACTGGGATCAGTATGAATAATAGTCCAATAGAAATCAATGCTGTGCCTTCATTTAAAAATGATAGAGTTACAAATAAAAATATCAATATACCTGCTATAATTGGTAGAAATCCTATAAAAAATCGGAATACAGCAACCCTCAATCCTTTCCTTCAATATCTACCCCAATAACTCCTTATTTTCACTTCATCATCCCTCAACGATTCAATAAAAATAAACTCAAATACCGAACTTAACAAAAGAAAAAGCAATGCAAACACAATAGTAACCACAACAGCCAACAATATAATTGTCAACTCCAGCATACCAGGCAACCCCATACCTGCACCTTCAAACCCATTTGTTGGTGTGTCACCACCTCCAAAGAAGTTAAACGGAAAATAATTAGTCTGAAAGCCTGTGGATCCTACAAAAAATGCTATAATAGTAAGTTTAAACCACCTATACAGATTAAAAGGAAACAAGAAATCTTTTGTAACCTCAAAAGCATTAGTTATCTCATCTAAAGCATAAGCCATATTTTAAAATAATAAAGATAGATAGATAAAAAAATTGATGATTATAAAAATCCGTAAGACAAAGACATATTTTCTATAAATTTTTTTATAAATCTTTAAACCAAACAATATATAAATATACATAATATGTCTAAAGTATTTTATACCACTATTTTTAGTGTTAATTTTAGGTGTAGTGGGATGTATAGAAGATGGTGGCACACAAACACAGGGACAGCTTTCCCCTCTAGAAATAAGAAACAAATCCATACAAGCCACACAAAACATCAAAACTATACTCACTAAATAATAACTATGAACCTAGACAGTAATATACAATCAGACACAACCTTAGGGAATCAAACACCGGAAAACGTAAACACATCTTCTAGTACATATGGATCCGGAAAAATCAATATAACATCTAGATCTATGAAGACGGAAATGACACAACAAGTAACACCCCTAAACAATAATACAAACACTACACAACAAAACATTACAATGGTTGCATATCTTGTAAATAATACAATCTATATATATTCTGATACATTAACCAACTTATCATCCAACAACATAAATAGTAGTGGATGGGTTAAGATGGTTATTCCAGCACAATTCAGAATATGTGGGAAAGCCAAAACCAGCTTAGACAACAATAAATGTTCCTAAACATATCTGAAGACGTTGAATTGGTAGGGAATGAAACCATAGATGGAAAAGAAACATATATCCCAAGTATAACTTTAGACCAATAACAACTACAAAGATATATACAACAACCAATGTCGGGAGGATAAGGGATAGCTGGAGGTGAAATGATCAAGTGTTTCTTTAGAGATTCTAACTGTAATTGGCTCCATCAAATATAGAGTTTATCTGTATACTTAATAATTAGTTATATATGTTGATGTTACAATAGATGTGTTAGAAGGGAACTAAAAAAGTGGAAAAAAGAAATGCATTCCAGATATTTTTAAATATATATACAAAACTTTACGACACATTATAAGTTTGATCTTATCAATATTTGCATTATAAATACGGTTATTTACGTCTATAGATTAGTATAGATCTCAAATCTGACTCCATCTAAAGTCTTACCATCTTCAATGTTTATATCCCAGCCATGAGAATCTACTATCTTTTTAACTATAGAAAGACCTAATCCAGTTCCCTCCCTTGAAGTGGAATATCCTTTTTTAAACACGTTTTCTCTTTTTTCTTCTGAAATTCCAGGACCATCATCTTCTATATAGAAACCGTTTTCCAGTTCTCCTATATAAATATCTATATTGTCACCCCCGTGTTCTATCGAATTACGGAAGAAGTTTTCAAATAAATTTTTCAATTTTTCTCTGTCCGCCATTATTTCTATGTTTTCAGCTTGTAGTTCTGCGTTTTCTGTTATAATATTTTTCCAGCATTCTTTTGCTATTTTTTGTATATCTATCTTTTCTATCTCAGAAATTGAATTTTCTTTAACTAACATAAGTAAATTATTTATTATTTCTTCTGTCCGTTCTGTGGCATGTCTTATTTTTCTTATATCTTTATCTTGGCTGTATTTATTTTCTAAAAATTCTATGTGTGTCTTAACAATATTTAATGGGTTTCTAAGGTCATGGGATACGATATTTGAAAATTCTTCTAGTCTATTAATTTTCTCTTTGAGTTCGCTTTCATATTCAACTCTTTTTGATATATCTCTAAAAATCCCTATTATTATCTGTCTATCTTTAAGGTTTACTATCTGTGCATTAATTTCTACAGGGATTTTTTCATCATTTTTTGTTTCTAGATATATATTAGATCCGTCTGGCAGTCTAGAAAATGTTGCACTCTCATATTTTATATGCTTTTCAAATATTTTTTCATACTGTTCATTTTCATCTGTTGGATGTAGTTCACGTTGATTCATCCCAATTATTTCGTTTTTATCATAGCCTAAAATTTCTACTCCTGCATTATTTACATCTATTATTTTGCCGGTTTTTGTATCAGCTATAAATATTGGATCTGGGGTGGTTTCAAGTAATGTCTGATACTTTTTTTCAATTATTTCATGTGTTGTTAAATCACGTACTGCGGCTAAAAAATATGTGGTTTCTAAATTTATTGGACTCAGTGCTATGTCTACAGGAAATGTGGAGTTGTCTTTTCTTTTTGCTTTAAGATCTATTCCAGAACCCATTGGTCTTTGAGTTGGATTTTTCTGATATTTTATACGTTCTTTTATATGTTTTTTCTCAAGGTTATCTGGCACTAGTTTTTCCACTTTTTCTCCAATAATCTCGGATCTTGTATATCCAAAAAGATCTTTGATACGTCTATTTGTATATACTATCTCCCCCTCCTTATCAACTATCAATATTAAGTCAGGAAGTGAATTACAAACTTTTTTTAAGTTCTTTTCTATTTTTTTTTGTATAGATGTCATAACTTTGTTTTTATAGATTTTTTTAAACGCATTTCTTTAATCTTTTTTTGATTTTTCAACCCTAATTATTACCATCTCCTCCGGAGGGTTCCACGTCCTTTACGGTGTAGAGGATGCCAATTTGGAAAATAAATACCTGTAACATTACAAAACTTGGCGAGGTCAGTATTTCATGGCTTCTATTTTTTATAGGAACTTTTCTTTTATTTAAAAATATATCTTAAAATTAGTATGGATGAGTTTAAATCAGAGGTATTTATAGAAGATATAGCTATAAGGGATACTGAAGTTTCAAGAGCAGTAGATGAACCTATACGTTCTATGATACTTGATATGTTATCAGAAAAAGAAATGACGGTAAGTGAAATACATTCTGAATTATCCAATAGAGGATATGAAAAAAGAGTGAATACTATTAGACACCATATAAACGAATTAAGAGACGCTGAACTTATAGAAATCTCATATCTAAAAGAAGTGAGAGGAGGTACAGAAAAACATTATAAAGCGAATACTCTAGTTTTATCCTATACAGTCCCCGAAAAAGCTGATGAAAAAATAGATGAAATAAAAAAAGAAATACAGCCCCAAATAAAAGAAATCCTTAAAATATTAAATACTAAATTCGATGATGATATTGAAGATATAACGGATAAGATGGCTCCATGCGAGCATTGTAAAAATCAGAAATATAAATTATACTTGATGAGTACAATAATACGTAAAGCATTCGTTCAAGCCTATCAATCCTAACTCTAACTAATATACCCTTCTTTTATAGAGACACTAATTAATCCAGACCTACTTCTATTCTATAGAAGAATCTTTATCCCTTCCACTAAGATAACTTATCTATAGATTAGGCTTTTATTTTATAATTAAAAAAATGAAATGTTAAAGATTTTTTTTAAAATTCTTTTTCTATATCTTTTATAGTGAAAAAATTATTTTTCTTTAAGATTGTCTGAACTCTATTATGCCATTCTTTACTGAAAGCTTCTCTTTCTTTTATAGTCTCATTTCCATCAAGTATTTTGGAGAGATATTTTGTTGAGGAACCACTTGGAGGTATCTGTGATATATTATATGTAACTTCTACTGTATCATTTGTATCTGTACGCTTGAAGGCGAACGTTATTCCATCTGTTTCTATTTCTCTAAACTCTAAATAATCTTTTCTATTTCCATAGCCGCCTTTAAGACCTGAAAATCCCTCCTTACCTGATGCCCCAGTTATATATGAAATAATTCTAGACATTACCCCATAACTTTCGTCTTCCATAGACCCATATGCAAGTACTTTTATTTTACCTCTAACAGGATACTCGCTTGGATATAATTTATCTAATCCAAGCTGTGTTATTCTAAAAGCCCCTGATGCAGTAGGACAAGAATGACCAGCAGCTTTTACTACATCACTATAAGTTATTATAAAAGGTTCATTTTTATCTAAAACTGTCAAGGCTTCTGCAACGGGATCTCTTATATATATAGGATTAACATCCTTGTAGTCTATATTTAACTCAGTATTTGTATTTTTATTTTTCATATTTAATCAGATTTTATATTTTAAGAGACGCATTCCATTTAATATTACTGCTAATACACTTCCCTCGTGTACTAACATTCCTAAAGCTAAATGTATATAACTTGTTAATACACCTGTTAATAAAAATACTACAGTAAAGAGTGCTATTCCTATGTTTTCGTATATATTTTTACGTGTACTTTTACTTAGATTTATTGCATATGGTATTCTTTTTAGATCATCTGCCATTAATGCCATATCTGCAGTCTCTATAGCTGTATCGGTACCTGCTGCTCCCATAGCTATGCCTACATCTGCGGTTGCCAGACTTGGCGCATCATTTATTCCATCACCAACCATAGCAACCACATATCCTTCTTCCCTAAATTCTTTTATAATATTTTGTTTTTCTTCAGGGAGTAGTTCAGATCTATATTCATCTATTCCAACTTTTTTTGCTACAGAACTTGCAGTGCTGTCATTATCCCCTGTAAGCATAACTGTCTTTATTCCTGAACTTTTGAGTTTTTGAACTATATCCTTAGATTTCTTTCTTATCTCATCCTCAAAAGATATAACACCTATTACTTTCCCGTCAATAGTTATATATACTACTGTTTCCCCTTTGTTTTCCCTTTTACCTACATAGGAAACCATATCTTCTGTAGGTGAAATATTATTTTCTTTGAGTAAAGAATTATTTCCTACCAGTATGTTTTTTCCATTATATGTTGCTATAATTCCTTTGCCTGCTTTTACATCAAAAGAATTAGGATCAGGTATATTTGTTTTTTCAATAATTTTTCCACCGTCTGTCTTTATTTCTTTATTTTTTTCTTCTTTTATTTTTTCAAGCACAGCGTCTGCAAGATGATGTTCACTATTTTTCTCTGCTATACCTGCAAAACGTAGAACTTCACTTTGAGAGTAACTAAAACCCTTGATATCCTTTATTTTTGTTTCTCCTTTTGTAAGTGTACCTGTTTTGTCAAATGCTACAAGATCTATTTTTCCTGCTTTTTCAAGATGTTTCCCTCCTTTCATTAATACACCGTTTTTTGCTGCATTTCCTATAGAACTTACAATACTTACTGGAGGACCAATAACAAGGGCTCCAGGACATCCTATAACTAAAAGAGTAAGAGACATGAGTGTATTTTTAGTTAGTATAAATGTGCCTATAGAGAGAAGTATGATTGATGGCGTGTAGTATTTTGAAAATCTTTCTAAAAGTGTTTCGGTTGGAGATTTAGCTTCTTGTGCTTCTTCTACTTTTTCTATTATACGCTGTATAGTAGTGTCAGAACCTGTTCCAGTGGCAGTCACTTTTAAACCTCCTTTTTGATTGATTGTTCCAGCATATACTTCATCTCCTTGTTTTTTATGTTGGGGTTTACTTTCACCTGTAACCGGTGCTTGATTTACTGTACTTTCTCCTTTTATTATTTCTCCATCAACAGGTATTTTATCACCAGGTTTTATTATAACTGTTTCACCTTCTTCCACCTCTCTTGCAGGTATTTCTTTTTGTTCTCCACCATGTTCTACTGTAGCTTTATTAGGGGTCATTTCAAGAAGTTCTTGTAGTGCATTTCTTGTTTTGCGCATAGTGCGTCCCTCCAAATAGTTTCCAAGTGTGAAGAGAAACACTACAGCGGCTGCTTCCCAGTATTTACCTATGAGTATTGCTCCTATGGCTGCGATAGTTACTAATGTATTTATACCTATTGTACGGTTTTTTAGCGTATTGTAGGATTTTTTAGCAATATCATATCCACCTACTATTGTAGCAATAACAAGGATTATAGCACTTATATTTTCTAATGTTGTTGTATAACCTATACTCCATCCTCCAAGGTAAAGGATTCCTGTAGTAGCTGTAATTATTGCTTTTCTATTTTTCCTATAGTATTTTCTTAAATCCATATTATTTTATGTGGAAAAAAGTGTATATCCTTGATTTTGTATTTTTTCTCTGAATTTTTCTGTTTTTACTGTATTAGGTTCGTATTTTATTTCTACTCTTCCAGTTTCATAGTAGGCTTTTGCTTCTTTTACTCCTTTTGTTTTCTTCAATACTTTTTCTACAGTACTCGCACATGAGGGACAGTCAAAATCTTTAACTCGTAATTCTACTTTTTCTGTCATTTTACAACTATTAGTATGTTTTTTTTCACTAATAAAAATTGCTCAAATAACATATTCAGGTACTAAAACAAATAATTTCACCACCTTAATCAACCATCCAACACTTTGAACTACCCCGGCCTGATCGCTTGCTTTGCTCGCTCCATGAAGGTGGGGCTTCCCTGTTCTACCACCGAGCTTAGAGAGACAAATATCTCTCTAGAGGCCCTTGGTGCCCGAGGGCTTAACTTCCTACAAGCCCTGCCCTACAAGATCTAACGCTCTATTCAAGATATTTATAGAGGCGTTTAGGTCAACGGTCTATCTCCAAACCACACTTTTTATATTTATGTGTCCTGTCAAATAATTCCTTATCTACTTTTTTATCACAGCCAGGATTTTAACAGTTCTTAGTGATGTTTTTTGGATTTATCTCTATTAGCTTTCTTACCAGCTTGTAAATGCTTTGTAAGCAACCATAGAGACGAACTCATTCCACGCATGGTTAGCTATATGTCTATTGAGTTTTGATGATTAACCTTGAGAGAGGTTCTTACTGTCTATGTCTTCAACTACTAAGACATCGTAGTTTTCAACATAGGCCTTTGACAGTTTATGTAAAAGTCACGCCGTGTTTTTCGTAGTTTTTTATGGGCTTTTGCCAAATGCTTTTTTTTGTTTTTTCCAGTTATTACTACCCTGTTGTTTTCGTGAAAGACGTTTTTGTTCTTTATGTACTTATTTCCATTTATCTTTGAGTTGTTGTTTTAGGTCTTCTATCTTTAGCTTGTTTCATAAAGCGGAGATTCTGCTTGTATAACCCTTGAAAGAGTATTCACTTCTGTTGCAAGTAAAACAATAAGGTCATCAAGAGTTATTATTCCGGCTAGATCTCCATTTTCCTCCACTATAGGTATTCTTCTTACTCTTCTATCAGCTGTTTTTCTTATTACTTCAAATACTCCTTCATCTTTGTTTACTGTGAATGGTTTTTCTGTCATTATTTCTTTAGCCCCGACATCTTCCGGATTTCTATTTTTTCCAGTTACTTTTACAGCTATATCTCTGTCTGTTATGATGCCTTCAGGTTTGTTATCTTTAGTTATTATTATACTACCCACTCTTTCATTCTCCATTTTCTCTATAGCTTCTTTAGCTGTAGTTTCTATATCTATAGTAATTACATTTTCTCTAGCAACATCAATTATTGGCATAACAAGAAATATATAGGTCTAATTAACCAAATACTTTATTTTAATATTGTGCTATAGAAATAAAAATAGATGTTATTTTTTGATTATCTAAATAAAAAGATATTTTGGGTTTGCTAATTTTATCATTAAAACTTACCTGAGATTTTTTAATAAAATACTAATATTGTCAACTAAATGACTTATATATAGTTGATATTTTGGAGGTTTACATTTTAGATTATTTATTCTGTTTTAAAAATAGCGTATATAATTTCTTATGTTGGATGTTAGTTTCTTAAACCTGTCAATAGTAATATTTCTTATTATGAGTGGATTTAAGATAAATAGATCTAGTTTATCTGGAATTATACGTGATTGTAGTATATCAGGAGCTGGCGGTGCAGGGTTTCCTACATACGTTAAATGGGAAAGGATAGATGAGGTAGACTATTTGTTGATGAATCATCAAGATTCAGAACCGAATTATTTTAAAGACAAGTACATATTCAGAGAAAATATAGAAAAATATGTTGAGTTATTTGATTTTCTCATAGATGATGTATTTGATATAATAGTAGTTGGTGTTAAAGAAATTCATAGAGAAAAGTGGATGAATAAATCAGAGGAAAAAATTGATCCAACCGTTTATCTACCTGAAGATCTACCTGTCGACTTAGAAAACGAATCTGGAGTTATTTTTGCCTATACTGAAAATAAATACAAATATGGAATGGAAACTCCATTATTAAAAGCAGTATCAGGTACAGTTATAGGAAAAGATGTTCCTATGGATCACGGGTGGATAGTGGACAATACAGAAACACTATATAATATATATATATAGAGCTTTTAAAAATAATGTTCCAGTGATAGATAAATATCTTCAGATAGATGGTAAAGATATAGAGTCTCAATTTTTAAAAGCCCCTATCGGATGTCCTGTTATAGATATTTTAAACCATTATGGAATATCAAAAAAGGATATAAAAGAAAAAAATTTTACAATCCTTGAAGGAGGGCCAGGATGGTGTTTTGAAGTTGATGTTGATACTTTTCCAGTTAAGAAAAATACAAACTGTTTATTATTATTTGACAGAGAAACTGTAAGTCAAAACAAGAAAGGAAGTCATGTAGATATTAGAAATGAGTACAATTGGAAAGATAGGGAGGAATATCACCCTGAAGTTCTGGAAACAGATCATGTAAATATTCCTTTGATTACAAACCCTGATTATGAAGGGATAGTTTATTCCAGCAATCCTATAGTAGAAAATGGTGATGAATTAAAGAAAAATGATATAATAGCTAGACCATCTAAGAAAAGTTTTAGTACGCCAGAACATGCTTCAATATCAGGTAAAATCACTGAAATAACAAATACCCAAATATCAATAACAGATTAAGTTTAGATTGAAAATTATTTTTTTCAGGAGAAAATTAATATTGAATATTTCTGGAGAAATACATATATGAAAATATATAGAATTAGCTTAGAGGTCTAAGCCTAATAAGCGAAACCTCATCACCTCTATTTTCAGATATAATTTGATAATCTAGGTCTACAGTATTTTTAAGATGTCCCCAACCTTCACTATTTTGATACTCAATATTAAATTCTTCAGTATCTTCATCAAAATATATATCACCCCAACCTAAATACTCGTTAACTAAATCTTCTTTATATGTATCAACTTCATATCTCATATTTTGAGATAGATCTAACCTTCATATAAATTTTTGTGCATTATCTATAGATAGATACAATAGACACACCATATACAGAGTGTAAAAACCAACATACACAGAAAAAGTTTTAAAACTGGAAATATACCTAGTTTTCCACATCCCTTCCCCCAAGTGTAAAAATTAGTTTTAATCTTTTTCTATATTTATCCTATATTTTTATTTTCCGAATTTTCAGCTACTTTTAGAAAAAATTAGAAATTATTACTTGACCTTCTTAGCGCGCGATTAACAGTACTATACAAATACCTTTCTTGATAATAATAACCAAAATATATATCAGAGCCTTATAGCGATTTTAGAAAACAAATTATTATCGGTGTTTTTGTGGTATACTCTATTTTTGGTAGATTGTCATTTCGTTGCAGTTTTTGCAATATTTGGTTATTTTTCGTCTTGAGTCTACTACTTTTTGTTTGGTTCCACAGCCTACGCATCTATAGGTTTCTCCCTTTATTTCGATAGCCATTTATAGATAATAAATAGGATTTTTTATAGCCACATGTAAATGTTTGTGACAAAAAATTTCAGCAATTATTGAAAAAATATGTTTATCACATAATAGACTATCTAGAAAAAAACTACGGTTAGGGTTTTTAAGTTATGGCTCAATGCCCTTATTATAGTAGTAAGTTAGAGCTTTCTATTAAGTCAGCTAAAAACTAGTCCAACTAAAAAATTCGGATGTAAAGGAAATAGAACCTGATGTATTCAAATGTATTTCATGTGAAAGTATTCTTTTTACAAAAGCCAGTAAAGAAATAAGCAATATATAGTTAAATTTTAGAGATTTATAAGAAGTAAACTTTCCTATATTAATATGATCTGTTATATTTCTATCTGTCTTTGTTTAGACTATTAAAGGATTATATACAAGAAATAATTTTTTGTAACTTAGTATATTTTAGGGAATATTGGGGGGATATTTTATGGGTTATCTAAAACGAAAATGATAGAAAATTTGTTATTTGGTAAACATTTATTATTTTTTATAATTGGTTTTATTTTTTATATTATTTAACAAAATTTGTAGATAGAATTTGTATTAGATAGATTTTAGTTTTCTGTGGTAATTAGGGGATATTGGTTATTTATTTTTTGAAAAGATATATTACGCTGATTGTAAGTATAGCTTCGGTGATTTTAGATATTACTTTGATTATATTTAGACCTTCTCCAGGGCCATAGAATGCTTCTATGCTAAATCCTTGAAAAATAAAAAGAGCAATTATAGTAGCTAATGCATATATTGCTGCTAATATATATAGTTTTTTATGCCAGATATTGGATAGATACAATATAATACCAACTAAAAACCCAATATCATTTAATGCAAAAATTATCGCCATCATCAGACTAAAATCAATTACATTTGGTACAAGAACTGTATATATTATTCCTGTTATAAGAGCCATCAATATAGCTAAGTAACCAACAGGGTGTTCTGGAAGACGTATAGTAGATACGACTTTGTTTTTTACCATATAATTATCTATTCATAGTTAAAGTATATATCTTATAGCTAAATATAGAGGAATATTAAATAAAAAACAATATAAAAAATAAATATATAAAATATATCTCTATAACCTATTTTCTATAAATATCAACTATTTGCCCTAATAAATATTAAATATTATTAATATAACTATGTATATAAGTTAAAAATATTAAATAATATATATTTTAAGTTATATTATTTACTCATTAATTAATATATGATTTTTTATTTTGTGTATTCCTTCGTTTTGAGTTTTGTTTGTTATATATTGGACAGGGTGAATTTGGATTGTGGGAAAAATATCTAATAATTGTATGGCTCATATTATGGTCACATGTTTTCTTTTTTTTGTTATAATATGGACATCTATAGCAACAAGTGGGAAAAAGGACATCTATGTTAGTTATATTAGACATTATTAATAAATTCTTAATATAATATATATTTTGGAACAACTTAAAATTACACTCTTAATTTAGCTTTAAAAAACAAATAAACCCAAAACTACTAAAAAATTAAGTAGTATTAATCTCGTTAGAAAATACTAACACTATCATAAAAAATACTAAAAATATTGATCAATTCTTTTTTTAAATATTATATTCCATAGTATTTTAAGAAAAATCACTAAATAATTAATTATGTCTTCAAAGAATGAGGATCATGCAATTCTTGAATGTGGTTTTAAAACAATTTCTGGACAAATATATAAAGGTGATGGGATTTCTATTCAAGGTAAAGCTACACAGGTTGATTCTGTTTTTATAATTGTATTAGACGATAATGGAACTGTACATCTTGACACAATTAATATTAATAAAGACACTAACAACTTTAGTAAAGATAATTATCAGATAAATAATTTTTATAGATCCTGGACAAGCAGCATTTATTGCTTTAACTGTTGGAACAGATGGAAGAATTGGGGATGGAACAATCAAAAACGCAGGATATGGAGCTAGTGACATAGAAGAACCTTATCAAGAATCATTTAAGACTTGGGTAAATGAGTATTTGCCCAACTATGAGCTAAGTAAAAGTCAAATATTAAATATATTATCGGAAACTACAAGAGAGATAGGTAGTGACGATCTAGCCGTATTAGAAAATTTTCTATATACCGACTCATCTATTACTTCTATAAAAACTATTAGACCAGTATGTACAGAAAAAGAAAGAACAATTATAGATGTAGAACTAGGAGAAAAAATAGAAATAATAGAAAAAACAAACATAAACCCAAATAATACAACAATAACTGTTGAAATAATTAGTACAGATGCCAAATATTTTGATATAAAATCTACTAATAATTGGAATGGAGACGGTATATGGAGAGTAACACAAGAAATACCTGAAAATATAATGCCAGCACGATATGAAGTAATAGCAATTAATGGAGATTCACTCGACGTTTAAGAATTTAATATTGTAACTGAAAGATCTTCCTCTGACGAAGATAAAGATATATCTAAATCCTATACTCCGATTAATTATGATTCTATTTTAGAGGATAATATTAAACGTAAATTAGGGAATACAAAATATGGTGAAGAAGTAATCAACCATGTCGTTGATGGTGATAAATGTTTAAAGTTTGAATTATTACATCAAGTGTTAGATTCATATATATACGCATATAACTGGGCAATGATATCTTATCTACAATCAAAAGAAAATGTAGATATAATTGAAAAAGAAAAAAATGGAGAATTTTATTATTTTGCAAAAGGAAATAAAAATCTGTTAGATGAAGTAGATAAGTATTTAGATTTAGAAAAAAATCTATTTCAAAAATAAAAGAGTTAAATAGTACAGAAAGAAGATGGATGGCCCATCATAAATCAGGAAAAGCACTTCCTGAAGAAATACGGGGTATTAGATCACGGCTTAAAAAATTTATAGAACTTTTATACAAATGAAATGTAATAGATGAGAAGAAAAAATCCCCCAATAAGTTTCCAGAAGGATCTAACAGATAATAAAAGATACAGCAGGAAATACCGCTCGACAAACACGAAATGAGGATTTTAAAAAAGTAAGTAGTCATGACTTAAGACGTTGTTTTGGCATAATATGCTTGTAGAGAAAAGGATGAACCCAGAAGTAGTGATGGAAATAGGAGGGAGGGAAGACTATTAGGCTATAAAATCCTATCTATTAAAGCCATCATAAGAGACCATTATTAGTGAATTACAGAGAATCCAATAAAGAATTAATGCTGAATATAATTATTGAAAACTGGAACAATATAATAACTATAACATTATTTTTTTTACAGTAATACTATTTTATTTTCAGATAAGAGAGTACAAAGCTAAAAAATCTAAAATAAAAATATTTTTTTTATATATTTGAATAATTTCCTCTAATTTATTGGTTTTTGAGTGTCAAAATCACCATATAATTTTTTAGTTTTTAAGGATTGGTGTTTTTTTCATCTGACATTTGGGTTTTTGTTTTTTCTCTTCTACTAAGTTCTCTTTGTGGGAATGGTATTTTAATATCTTGTTCTTCAAAATTTTCTTTTATATTTGATATGAGTCTGTGTCTAGTTTTATTCACTCTTCCAAGAGTAGGCTTGTTTATCTATAGGAATATTGATAATATAACCGGAAGAGTCGCTGAGTCTTTTTGCTAGAATCTTTGGTTTAGGTTTTTCACTTATTGCATAGTTATCTTTTGCCAATTTTTCTGCTGTATTTAATGCTATTTCCCGTGCTTGATCTATATTAGATTCATAGTCTATTCCTACTTCCACTTCAATTCTTAATTTGCCCTCTCTAGATTTATTTGTTACAATTTGGTTACTAATAACGTCATTTGGTATAATTATATATTCTCCATCGAATGACTTGATTCTGGTATTCAACATTGTTATATCGGTAATTCTACCTTCTTTTTCAGAAACTTTAATCCAGTCTCCTACTTCAAAAGGTTTTGAAAACATCAATGTAAACCCTGCTAGTAGAGAACCTAGTGTTTTACGTGCTGCTAAACCAACTACAATACCAAAGAAAACAGCTCCAATCAATAATCCACCTATATTTACTTCCTAAATTCCTAAGATTGAAATTAGCCCTATGGACAATAAAATTAGCTGTGTAGCACGATAACTTACTTCCTTTTGATGTTGAGTTATAGCATCATTTTTTTGTGATAAATCCTTTAAGAGCCTTGATATAACATTTAAAAAAACCTGTATTGATACAACTATAACAATGGTTACAATAACCTTTGAAAACTTATCATCTAACGTTAAAATACCTAGTTGAGATAACAAATTATTTGTTTGACCCCAGATATCAGTTATAAGTATAGTGGAACTTAGGACTAAAAATACAATAAATATTGAACTACTTAGATCTATTAATATTGGAGTTATATAGTTAGACAAAAATTTTTGTAGTTTACGAACTAAATAAATCAAAGATATAGTTATTAATACTAAAACTATAGACGTTATTATCTTGAGTTTAATAGGATATATTATATTTTCTAAATCAATCATTATATAACTAACTGTATAAAAATATCAACATATAATATGTAGGGTTTAATATAGTGGAACAATTTAATGAATAATAATGTTTTATATTTGATTTCGGAGATATAAAAACGAAATTGATATGTTAGATCTTTCTGTAAAATTTGTTTTTATTTTTTGTGTTATCTTTTTATGTATTATATTATAGAAGAAATCGTATGGAGATATAGGTTGGTTACGGTAAAATATAGTTAGTTATCAACTTAGAGAGTTCAGGTCCAGATAAACGATTATGTTATTATTGTTTACTATTATTTTTCTACTTTAGTCGAGGGATTCCAATACCTCCTGATGGATCATATTCTTCTCTTGCGTGTTTTCCTTTCGTTATATCATTTGCATTTTTAGAAGCCCTATCCTGTATATAATTTCTAACTTCAACAGGAGTAGTTGTTCCATCATTATCACTATCTGCTAAACCTGATGACCACAATTTCGCTGCGAGTCCAGAGATATGGGGTGCTGACATAGATGTACCTGAAGCTTTGTTATATCCACCATCATTCCATGTTGATAGTACATCTACACCTCCAGCTGAAACCTCTATAAATCTATCTTTTTCGTAGAAGCTAGTATTATCTACTCCACGACTTGAAAAGTCTGGAACTCCGTAACTTTCATTGATAGCTGCTACGCCAATTGTATTATTGTTCGCCCCAGGATAACCCATAGTATCTAAGTTAGGGCCACTGTTTCCAGCTGATGCTACAAAAACAACTTTGTTATCGTGTTCTTTGATTTCTCCTGCTATTAAATCACTCTGGCTGTCTCCACCAAAACTCATAGATACAACCTCTGCACCGTTTTGTGCAGCATAATCTATAGCTACTGCAATATCGTCTGCATAACCCCCACCACTATTGTCAAGTACTTTATAGGCATAAAGATCAGACTCAGGTGCGACTCCATAGATTCCTTCATTATCACTTCCTGCATCTGCTAGTACAGTTCCAGAAGTATGTGTTCCATGGCCGTTTTTGTCCTCACATTCCCCAGTTTTTATATTAGTTTGGAATGGTCCTCCAGAGGTAAAATCAACACACTGTTCTATTCGATTTATAAGGTCTGGATGATCCGTATCAACTCCAGTATCCAAAACAGCTACATCAATACCACTTCCACCAGTTGTTGATGAGATCGTTGAGTCATTATATATTTGTTCTATTCCATATGGTGTCTGATCACTAACTCTAGTGGATGAACTAGAATCAGAGTTATCCACTGTCACAGAAATACTACTTGTCTTCGAATCTCCCTGTCCGTCTGTAGTCTTTGCAGTAAGTGTATAGTCTCCGTCACTTATTTGTGTAGTATCCCAGCTATCTTCCCAATATCCACTATCACTATTATATGTAGTATTTTGGTAGGTATTATCTCCAACTTTCCATTCTACAGTGTTTATTTCACTGTCTCCGTCTGGATCGCTTGCATCTATTTGTATTGTTATGGTTCCGGATACAGTATCACCGTCTTGGGGGTTTTGCCATGATACTGATATATCTTCCTTGCTTGGTCCACCATCATGCCAGCTTCTATGATGTAATGTATGATATTTTACTACTTTGGCTATGTCTACTCCTTTCTGTTTTAGGTTTTCATATTTGTTTTGAGTTACAGTTGTAGTAAATACATCTCCAAAATCGTGTCTTGTACCTAACTTATTTTGTAGATTTCTTTTTTCTTCTCCAGTAGCGTATATCTTTACTCTAACAGGTTTATCTTGTGTTTTATCATTATTACTGTTAGATTGTCCAGGATTTCCTAGTACTACTGCTGTACTGAACAATGACATAAAAAGGATGAAGACCATCAATATTTCTTTTTTGTTAATTTTAATTTTCAATTTAATCAACCTATAATAAGATATACTTATAATTATATAAAAGTTTTATTACTGTTTACAAAAATTATAACTTATTTGTTTTAATTCTCTAATATTTAATAGAAATGTCTTCTTTAGATTATGGATACAACATCAATCTATAAATTGGTCTATTTCCGTTATTTCTTTTTCTTTTAGTTTACTTTAAAGTGTTCTATCTATATCTTTTGATGATGTTAACTTTTGATTTTTAGAAACTCTAGAATATAGAGCTACTTTTTCCAAATATGTAAAAATCTGTTTAATAATTATACATTTTTGTTTATAAATCTTTATAGGAATTATTTTAACAATATCTAGAAAACATAGATGAAAAAATCCGTGAAATAGAAAAAGAAGACCTAGGAAAACTAAATTAATATTCGTTTATTTCATAGATATTATTTAAACATATTTGTTACGGATACTTTTATAGAAAAAACTGTGTAGTATATGACCACTAAATACACAAAACACCACCAAGACAAAAAGAAACAACAGTAGTAAGAAAAATATCAATAAAATAAAATTTTACTTTATTTTTTAATATATTGGAATGATAGTTCCAGGGGTAGAAAAAAGTAGAAAATATAATAATATATATAACTTTACTTACTCAATACTTCTCAAAATTATATTCGCTATATTGTGTCATGTAATACTTTACCCTTTTTTATGAGCCATTTATTACTCTAATACCATGGATTAGTTCAATTAGTGGATCGCTTAGAATCTTCAACCAGATTTTCATTAAAAAATGTCTAGGTTTTTCTGGATCTTTTCAGGTTAGAGGTCTAGATTTTTTAGAGTGAGACATTTCTGGATGAACATATTCCTGAATTTTTTCGATATAAGAGTCTGATACACTCTGACTATTGTTTTCATTAATGTTTTTAATCACATACGTTGCTAATTCACCACTTCTTTGAGCATAAAAAATTCCTTCTCCACTAATAGAGTCTGCCAGTCCCGCAGCATCTCCTACTAATAGTATATTTTTATAAGCTGGTTTATCTAAATAATTTCCAAAAGGTATAGGATGACCATAGATCTTGGGAGAAAGACTCTCTTTTAAGCCTATATGCTCAAAATAAGTATTGATTATCACTCTAAAATTATTATTTTTGTTGTTTAATCCCCTCCTACACCTATTAGAAACTTATCTTTGTTGGGAAATATCCATCCATATCCCCAATTTAAAACTCCAAAATGAATAACAGGATGATTAACATTAATATCTACTTTACTACGAGGTACATAAGCTTCGACACCCATCGCTAAATTTTCTGACCATTCATTCCTAGTCTTATTTATTTTATTTTCTTTAATAAGCTGTTTTCTGGCAATGCTGGTTGAACCATCCGCTGCTATAATATATTCAGCACTAAATTCTCTGTCATCTTCAGTAACTATCTTAATAGAATCGACATCTATTTCTTTTACTCCCTCCACTTCTATAGTTTCTACACCTAATTTCTTTGCATTTTGAAAAAGAAAATTATCATAAACCTCTCTTTCAGTAAAATAAAAAGGAATATCTATATTATCTTCAACTAAAAGATCGTCTTTAAAATAAGCTTCATATTTATCAGAAGAAAAATTTATAATATCTTTTTCTTTTAGTGATTTTTCCGTTTCATCAAATACTTTTCCCAATAATCGAATATTTTTATTAGTTAATAAGCCACCGCATAATTTATGTCTTGGAAAAGTTTCTTTATAAATTAATAAAGTATTAAAACCAAGATTTTGAGATTGGTAACTGGCAGTAGCACCTCTTGGCCCTCCCCCAATAACTATTACATCATATTCATTCCTCTCAGAAGATTTTTTCATATATTATATAGTTGATATTGAGGGTATAGATTTTGATTATAGGGATTATATTGCTAAGATGGTTTTAAATGCTTTTATTTTTGGGTTGTTGTATTGGTGTTCTAGGGTTTTTGTGCTTTTTTTCTATATTAAATACATTCACGATATGGGAAGACCTATTAGATAACAAGGGTGTACCAATAGAGTTTGAACCAATAAGCCTACAGGACACACCCAATGAACCAATAGAAAAGACCTCTAAGGAATGGCTACACAAAAACTGGAGGATAGATTGTTATATAGTTATTGGAAAGATATTGGTGGAATAATTGTTCTGGAAGTATATGTAGGGTCAACAGGCCCATCTAGTTGGCCACCACAATCAGGCAGTAGACGTATAGATGGAGTTAGATTTAACTCAGAATACAGAGATGAAATCACCACACTTACAACAGTATTCAACCAAACACAACTACAAGATATCGTAGATGATAGACATATAGAGGTAATCGAAGTTAAAAGTAGATTAAATCCTGAAGTAATTGGACAAGCAATAACTGCAAAAGACATGTTTAAAAGAGACTATAATTCAAGAACCATAGAACCCAGTTATAATATGTAAAAACAACGATCCAGCACTACAATGGGTATGTCGACAACAACATAAAAGTAGAAATAACAAAGCCCAAAGAAAAAAAGAATAAATGAAGACCTAAAATCTATAGTCACAGAAAAACATTAGAAAATACCCGTTTTCTATATGAATTTAGTGGCTCTAGAGATGCCGAATCATAGTGAATTAGATTTCCATAAAACAGTTAAGTCGACAAGTATGTAGATATATACAGAATTTGAAGAAAATCACCTAACAGACATAATAGAAGCATTCAAAAACAACAATGATTCTAGAGTTGAAACTCATTATAGTGGTGTTCAATCAACTCTTTTAGAGTTTGAAACTAAATTTGGTACTATACCAACAATAAGGGGTACAGAAGTAGGACATATGACAGAACGTGGAGTTGATGCAATCGTTCTAAGTTCTCTAAAAAGAAATGATAGAGCGCAAAAAACTGTTTTAAGATTTTCTAAATCTTTTATTTTTATTTTTGTCTTATGTCTGTGCTACCACATTCCGGACACTGTGTAAGATTTCCAAGAGGCGGATGATCTATCTTTCTCCATTGACCACTATCGCTATCTGCTTCAAAACCACACCTAAAACACCTTAACATATCCAAAGATCTATTAACCATATAAGAAATACTACCTCAATATATAAGAAAACCATTACTAAATCTAAAAAAATAGTTGACTTTAAAATTCAATATATATTATTTTTTTGTCAAATATTTTTGGTTTGTAAGGGAAGCCTATAAGATTCTTTTCCTTTAGTTGGGGATATATGAGGTTTTTTACAGTTTTTATAACTAAAAAATATAAATATATACACATGATACATAAGGTGTAGAGAGAAAGAACATAACCATTCGAGAAGAACAAGTTGAATGGATATAAGAAAGCCATCTAAACCTATCAAGGTATGTATAAGACAAACTAGACGAACTAATCAATAATAATGAAAGTTAAGAAAACCATCCAAAGTGGGGTAGTCAACCCAACAAAGGTCAAAAAAGAGTTACTTGACAGGGAGTATGAAAACCTACAGGAATATCCTACATGGACGCAGACACGACAGACTATATTCAGCCAATAAACAACAGGCTAATAGGTAGTACGACAAAATCAAAGAAAACGGTCATTATCCGTTTTCCGAAACAAGTCAGGGAGTTCATCGGACGTAGAAAGAAATGTATTTGTAGGTCGAGGGACAGGCAGAAATAGAGCCCATTGGACATGGAAAACCATCTGTATACCAAGTTCCCTCATAAAACAGGGAAGCCCAGTCTCTTCAGGGCAGGGTAGTTCACTTTATTACTTGGGTAACTGGCTTTCTCTATTGAATTAAGAAATAAGGTAATAGATTCGATGTTTGTACGAATATTCGATGATTGGACCCGAAATCCTATTTATATAAAGGTTTTCTGTTTAGATGTAAATAAAAATGAGGCTACCAATACCAAAAAATAAAATAGTTGGTTTAACTTTAATTGGCGCACTTTTGACAGTATTACTAGCAGTAGGGCTTGCAACCCCAAACCTAATCCAAAAACAAGGACAAGATAAAAATACTATAGATCCCGCTAAAACAAACTCTATAACACTAAAACAAACATCTAACCCACCTAAACCAAACCAAAACTTCACACCAACAGTACAAAAACAACCCTTAACCCAAAAACAATACGAAGAATATGAAGAATACGAAGAAGAAAGAGAGGAAGAAGATGAATATGAAGAAAACAACAAATATGAAGAATATTAAACAACTAGGTAAACATTTAGATTAAATTGAAACTAGTAAGTAAGTTAAAAAATTTATTAAAAAATAGGACATCGAATTCTTTTAGTTATAATAGTGTTCTTGGGGAGTTTGGTGTTTCTTTTACGTGTTGTGATACACAGTTTAATATCTATAGTAAGGGAATAAATTCTAGGTCTACTGTAAAAAAAGCTAAAAAGAAAGCTATAGATCTTGAAAATCAACTAAATTCATTCGACCAGAAAAGTGATATCTCAAAATTAAACAGGGATGGAATTATAAATAATAAAAATATTGTAGATATTATAAAAAGAGGATTAGAATATCATAAAAAAACTAATGAAGTATTTGATATAGCTCAGGGAAAAGCAGAAAAATCTATCAAAAAATATATAGACGGAAAAAAAGATAGTCTATCACCAGAAAACATATTTAATGAGTTGGAAAAAAATATCGAGTTTGAAGATGGTGAAATAAAGTCAAATGTAAGATTAGATCTAAACGGTCTTGCAAAAGGATATATCGTAGATAGAGTATATGACATAATAAAAAGTAAAGGTAGAACTGGATATGTAGATGGAGGTGGAGATATAATAGATCCTCAAGGAAGAACTGATATAGAAAGTCCATATGAAGACAAAAAACCACTAAAGATTCTAGATACAAAATGGAGTATAGCGAGTTCTGGGGGATACAGAAGAAAAAGGAAGAATGTTGACCATATCTATAATCCAGCAGAAAAAAAAATAGGTAGCAGACATGATCTTGTTACCGTTGTTGCTAAAAGAGATTGTATGGAAGCAGATGCCTTGGCAACTACTTTATCTGTATTAACTATAAATAACGCTATAGAGCTTGCAGAAAGATGGGATGGATTAGAAGCATTAATTCTGAATAGTGGAATATTCCATAAGACAGATGGATTCTTAAACCATGTTGCAAAGTAAAAAATTAGCGATATCTGTAATTATTTTTATTTTGGTATTATCTTTGATTAGTATTTGGAATATAGGAGAAATAAGAAATAAAAAAGCAATAGAATCTAAGAAAACAAATCTGACAGATAATATAGTGGAAAGACAGTTTTCTCCTATTGATTATGACGGTGATGGTATAAATGATTCAAATGATCGTTGTCCAAGACGTCCTGAAACAAATAACAGTTTCCAAGATAATAATGGATGTCCAGATATATCTACAACTACAACTACTACCACGGGTGCTTCTTAGATGGAGCTTATTTGGCTTTTAGATAGATCATCTGGCTTAATAGCTTATTCCACCCTTTTTATATCGGTGTTTACAGGTATTTTTTATAATTCTAAACAGTTTGGTATTTTATACCAAGCATCCCAGAAGATCCATATAGAAATTTCAGTGTTCTCTATAATTGTTATGTTTATACATTCTATTCTAGGGTTTATAGATACGTGGATGGTTGTTTCTGGCCAGACACCTGAACCAAATTATGGGTCTTTATATTTATTTATAGGAAGTTTAGTGGGCTTTGGAGGTTTGTGGTTGATTTTGATAGCTGTCTTGGGTTTTATAGATGCTAAAAGATTTGATAGACCTTGGACTCCAAGAATTGTTCATATGTTTTCATATGGGGGATTTATCTTTGTAACAATTCATTCTGCAGCAATAGGTACAGACCTTATAAATTTGATAAAACCAATACTTGTTAGCTGTATTGTATTTATAATATATGCACTTATATTACGGGGAATAATGTCTAAAGATATAGTAAAAAATTAATCAGCTATAGATAAATGGAGAAAGCTATATTGGTAATTAATATATGAAACTTTATTAGATAGATATTAGATATTATAATACATGGTTCTTACTCAACTTTTAGAGCAGATTGCTGGGCTTGGAATTTTTTTAATCGGTCTTAGTCTTTTTGTTTTAAGCCTTAAAGCATATAGGAGGGAAAGAGACTCTAAAATGCTTATAGTAAGCATCGCTTATGTATTGTTTTCTATTCATGGTTTCTTTTTGTTTATAGAATATTTCTTGATAGGATATCAGATCTTATCCATAAATACTATAGAGTTATTGGAACATACATCATCTTTTTTGATTTTAATTGGTTTGTTAACTTTTTTTATTGCAATAACTCGAAAATAGGATGAGTGAAGACCTAGAGCTTGAATCAAGACGTAAAATATATAAAGGTATAGAAGATAATCCAGGTATTAATTTTCGTGGTTTGTTAGATATGTTAGATTATGCTCAGGGTACTTTACAGTATCATCTAGATTGGCTTGAAAAAAACGGTATTGTAGATGTTTCAAAGGATGGAAAATATACTCGATATTATCCATCAGAGAGTTTTGAAAAGATAGATCAAAACGTGATGAATGCTTTAAGACGTAAATATTCTAGACGAATTATAGCTTATCTAATATCTAAAGGATCTATGAGTACTTCAGAGCTTACTGAGTGTATAGATAAATCAAAATCTACTATATCTTGGCATCTATCAAAGTTAAACGAGGAGGGTTTAGTAGAAAAAGAACGTAAAGGAAGATCTGTCCAGTATTCTTTAGTAGATAAAGATAAAGCTAAATACTTATATACTATATACAACCAGAGCTTTACAGATAAGGTTGTAGATGAATTACTTGGAATTTGGGATAAGTACTAATCCAAAAGCATAATAGTTTTATTAACTTATATTTGTAGATTTATAATTACTTTATAATATGTAAGAAAAATCCATGCATCCTCTATCTGGGGGAAGAGGTCTTTGGCCTTCCTCGCAAACCAACGTAAGATAAAGGAGATAAGAAAACATCAAAAAGTAACTGTAATAAAAGTCAACAGAAAATCAAAAATAGAAGACCGAAAATTAACATATGTGGGTTTTTATGGGGAGCGGTAAGTCCCTTCTTTCCTAATATTGTTAGGTAGGGGATATATGGACTCTCCTTACAAAAGCTTTTAAGATGTGGGACTGTGTTTTGTCCGAGGTTGGGTAGGGGCATATGAACCTTGTAAAGGAGGGTAGGTGAAGGTTTCTATCCTGGCTCAGGGGTACGCGGCATATCCCCCACGGACTTGGCCACCATGACCTGGCCTCTGGATACCCATTATGTGAGATAAGTCAGTGAGCGTACGGGAACCTCTACGGCTCCAACATATAGGGTCAGTGACCCTACTGGAAGCCCCCCCTCCAAACCTGTTTAGGAGGGGAGGGCGTCACACCCTAAAATCAATATAGAAACAGATAATCTTCTCTCCACATAAAAATATAGGTTCTATATAAACATTTATTGGCAATCTTAATTACTAGATTTTGAATTTTTCCAAAAATGGAAGGTTAAGTAAATAAATAGACTAGGATCCATGCTAACCCTATAGATGTAATGGAAGCTATGAAGTTTAAAACAGCATTAAAGGCTGCTCTATATGGATAACCTGTCCGCCATAATCTAACTGTATCAAACGAAAAAGTTGAGAATGTTGTGAAAGATCCACAGACACCAGTACCAAGTAGTAAAATAAATGTTGTGTCTAGACCAAGAAATGTAATTAGACCAAGACCAAAACTACCAACCGTATTAACGGTAAATGTTCCGGCCGGATATCTATCTATCTTGATTTTTTTTGTTATATAGTATCTTAGCATTGCTCCAATAGCTCCACCTAATCCAACAATGTGTGCAGAATTAAGTTCTATCACCTATGACCACCTATTTGAAACGTATTTAGCAAGTATATGTCCAAGAAAAACTGCAGTAAATCCAAAAGCATAGTTTGTGACTACATTAAATATAAGCCATAATGGTGGACTCTGGATAGACTGTAACGCAAAAGTACTATAGGTTGTAAAAGATGATAAAAACCCAGTTGAAACTACTAAACGAGTTTCACTCGCTAAAAAATCAGAATAAAACATTTCATATAACACAAACCCTAAAATAAAACTTCCAAATACATTAACGATAAGTGTTGAATAGAGACCACCTATTATTAAATCCGCAAAATAGCGTAGATTAGATCCAGCAAACCCACCTATAGCAACCAAAACTAGGGATTCAAATTGTATAAGTGGATTATCCCTATTACGTTCTTTAGACATGATAGAATACTATCTGAAAGATAAACCTACTAAATAAAAATATAATAGATTTCAATGATTGCATATAAAATTAAAACTATTTTTAGAGATAAATCAACTCCGATTCTTAACAATAAATATATAAAACACTATATATCTACAGATAGGACAGAGAGAGTATCTCGAAGACTTGACTCCGTGATAGTTCACAAAACTCTTATTTAAACTTAATTTAGAACCTGAATATTTAGTTATAGTAGAAATAATACGGGTAAGTATAGGTATTACGTTAATCTTTGGTGTATTAAAGAATTAATATACCTATATTTTACCGAAAAATAATCTCTAGAATATATTTTAAACTGGAACATAATTATTGTTATAGTTAATACTAGTAATTATATATAACAATAAAAAAAGCTAATATTAGATTTATTAATTAAGGTAATAATAAAAAATAGTATTTTTCTTAATTTTTTATGTCAATTTTACTATTTTATATATGTCTATTTCACATTTATATCTTTTTTCTACTAATATTTAGTATTGTTGTTCTCCTTTTAATCTAGATAATTTATAAAATAAACCGGACTATAATGTTGCTGTATTATACAAGATAGTTACAATTTCCCTTTTAGACTATCCAGTATGAGTTTCGTGTTCACTAGATTCTCCACCTTCCTTTCCTGACCAATAACCGACATATATTTGTCCAAGAAACAGAAGTGAGAATATGGAGTTTAGATATAGTGTATATCCAGATGGTGCAGTACCTCCAGACTTACCCTGGGGTGGGATTAGGCCCAACATATCCCAGAAATAATGAATTATGACACCCGATATAACTGAGGTAATAAAAATTGAAATAAACAGAACGATGGCCATTCGAAGTCCGTAATATCTACGGTAGGCATCATCTATAGTTGGAACTATAAGATCTGCAAAGATAAAACTCATCACCCCCCCAAACGCAATACCATTATTCCAGAGTATCACAGCGAATGGAACATTTCCTACAGAACATACAAACGTAATAACTCCTATTATAACACCTACAACTGCACTAATAAGCACCCATAATAAAGTCCCCTCAGCAGAGATACCAAATAAATTCGTCCACCATGCCCGAGGAATAAACGCTCCTATCAGACCGGCAATAAGGAAACCTGCTACAATATCTTTCCACAGCATTCCCCACTCGCCTATAGCATTCTTAGAAGCAAGCCGCCAGCCATCCAAGGTCAACAATCTATCACGCAAAGTCGCATCTTTCTGTTGTTGCCCCTCAAAATAGGCTTGTTTACATGAGTTAGAACAGAAATATTCAGTCCCACCATCCGTATCAAGCTCTACTACATCCTCGCTAGTAGGGTCAACCTCCATACCACAGGAAGGATCACGTACACCTTCTGAAGAACGCAGATATTCACGTGAAACCTCAAACCAATTAGAAGGTACAACATACTTGAACATGACTGCAAGCAATCCAATAAGGATAAGCCCAGCTACGTAGTCAGCTAATACAAACTGCCAACCTAGTAGAATCCACATAACAAGACCAAGTTCTATAACAAGATTTGTTGAAGCGAACTGAAATGCAGCAAGACTAGCAACTGGTGACGCTCCCTTCTTAAATAGTGATTTAGTTGTTGCAACCGCTCCAAAAGAACAAGATGAAGATGCAGCTCCAAAGACTGTACTTAAACCGAGTTCTTTCCATCCATCCCCACCGAGAACTGCAGACATCTTTTCCTCACTAACGAATGTCTCAACAGCCCCAGCTATAGTGAATCCAAGAACCAGAGCCTACCACGTTTCCCAAAACATCTCCCCAGCAAGATAGAGACCCTCCAAAAATGTTTCAACAACCATCCGATCCACCACCTATCTGTATAGAAAATAAGATTAACAAAAGTCTGTAATTAGGACGTGGCCGAACTAATCCAGTCATCGTATCTACTAGTAATAACCCCAATTCAATACAATTTATGGTTAAAAACCACGATAAACTAAACAAAAAAATTCAAAAATTATTGATAATTACATATTCAATTTTTTATTATAAACTAATCTATAACCTATAATAAATAAAACAAACCCGAAATAAAATACAAAAATAGTAAGAAAACACAAAATAAAACTAGATAATTTTGCTAGATACTATTAAAAAACAAGGAAAGTTTATGAAGCTGTATTTATTGTATATATATATTATTTAAAGTAAACAGGAAAAAGAATGTAGATAGTCCTATTATGCCTGCTGTAAGAAATACTATATCTATTCCAAAAGGATAAATTATACCTAATGCTATGGGTCCTGCAGTCATGCCTACACGTAAAGATAGATTATAGATACTCATTGTAGCACCTCTAAACTCATCTGGAGACAATTTAGTCATATAAGTCTGTACGTTTGGTATAACTATACCATTTCCTGCTCCTATTATTATTACTGGTAATGCAGTTAAATATATTGATCCTACAAATGGTAACAAAATTAGTCCTGTTCCATATCCTATAAATCCTGATATAAACATCTGACTTTCAGAAAAATGTTTTGAAAATCTACCTGTCTGGCTGGATACAATTGCTGTCATTCCCGATGCAGATGTCTGTAGAATACCTATTACAGTAGATGAACCTCCAAACTTCTGTTCTATAAAGATAGGAAAATAGGTTATTAAACCTCCATATAGAAGAATAAGTGCAAGAAAAACTGCTACTATAGCTATTAAAGTTTCACTTTCCAGTGCAGTATTTTTCATATAACTTAAATATTCACGGAATGAGACTGTTGTTTCAATATTTGGTTCCTCAAGATAAAAAAGAGAAAAAATTGCTACAGGGCTAGCAATTAAATATAGATAAAAAGGTATACTCCATCCAAAAATTCCAAGTAATCCACCTATAAACGGATAAAAAGCTGCTCCAATACTTAATATACTTGCATTTAAACCCATAGCACTGGATCTTTCAACTCCAGTATAGTAATCACCTATTAGTGTAGTTGAAAGTGTAATAAGACCAGCGCCACCTATACCCTGTAGAAAACGTAAAAAAAGAAGACTTTGAAAGTCAGGAGCTAAACCACAAGCTACCCCAGCAATACTAAAAATAAGTAAAAGCGGTATGAGAACTTTCTTTCTTCCAACTCTGTCTGTGAAAACCCCAATAAATAAAGAAAGCCCAATTCCAGGCAGGGTAAATGCCACAATTACAAGACCTATCTGTTTTTCTGATATATCAAAGTGATTTGCCATCTGAGGTAAAACTGGGGAAAGAAGACTAACCCCCATTACACCCATAAGTGTAACTGCAAAAATTAACTGGAGTTTTCTATCTAAATCCATATCCATATCTATACTTGAAAAATTTTGTTAACTGATCTGTCATCCATTTATTATTATTATTTTATTTATGTGGAAAGTAATAGATACACTCTTAAGAGAATTTAGACTCACTCGAAGATGGTTTTTAATAACAAATGCCAACAAAGATATATAAGAAATACATTTAAGAGTAAAACCAAAACAGTAGAAGAGATATATACAGAATTAAAGAAATATCTGTCAAAACAATAAGTAAACTACCCCCACCTAAATTGAAGATTTAGGAAGGGGCTTTCAGGTGTTCTCTGCTTCTAACTCCATAGGCGGCGAGGAGAGGCGCATGGCTTCACTCTCAGCGTCACAGTTCCCCCGATTCATTGGGCAGGTTTACAGGTCTACCCGCT
>JAHENH010000054.1 GCA_018609935.1 Halobacteriales archaeon
ACGGAGCCTGATAGATATTTTTGGATTTCATTTTATTGTTAGTAAACAAAACTATTAATATTTCCGGTGTTTTCGGGTCTTTTTTATTATTTAAATCCATTATTATTCTATGCGGAAAATTATATATCTTGTATTATCTATATTTCTTTTACTGTCTTTTTTTAATGCCCCTGTTAATGCTCAACCTATTAGTGTTAAAGTAATTGAAGAAGATCCTATAATAGCTATTGAGGTAACTATGGGGAGTGAAGCCCTAGAAAATGCAACTGTTAGAATATCTGGCTTACAAAACGAAACTCCATTAGACGGTGAATATACCACAAACAACCAAGGTAGAGTTGAATTTGAGGAAAAAGCAGAGGACTTATATGGGGTTGTAAATCTCAGAATAGAAGTACAAACTGATAGTTCTATTAAATCTATAATATCTACAATAGTTAGAGGGCCTAATATCGAAGAAGCACCTATAGGAAAACAGTTATGGACCACATTAAGGAAAGGAGCTAAGAGAACTAAAGGTAAAATACAAGGAAATCTAACAGTTAAAAATTCTTCTCTCAGATATTTGGTAAGGGAAAGTCAAAGGATATTAGCCGATATAATGGACTCAAATATAGAAAAAGAAGGGCTAGGGAGGAGATATGCTACTGGAGCAATTACTTTAAATGAATATTTCTATGAAGCTTCAAATATTGAAGTTAGAAAATCAAGATTAAGAGGTAAACTTCTCTTCATACTAAGAGACATAAGACTATATTCTGACTCAGAACTTGAAAAAGTAGGAGTAAATCCAACTTCAGTAGAAATACATTATAATGATCTGTCAGAGGGAAGACAACTAGAAACCAGCAGACGTATCCGGCACTTAAGTCAGAGCTTTTAAGCTTTTTCGACACTCAAAACTAATATGGAGTTCTGCCCTGAATGCGGTTCCTTGATGTATCCAACAGATGGGAAATTTGAATGTAGAGACTGTGAAACAATTATTGTTGGAGAAGAAAAAGAGGTCACAGTAACTGAACAAGCAGGTAAGGAAGGAGAAGCTATAGTGGTAGAGGGAGAAGAAGGTAGATCACTTCCAACTACTGAAGCAAAATGTCCAGAATGTGGTAATAATGAAGCTTATTGGTATATGCAACAAACACGAAGTGCAGATGAGAGTGAAACTCGTTTCTATATATGTACAGAATGTGACAAAAAATGGAGAGGTTACGACTAATTAAAAAACTATATAAAAAATATATCTTCTAAAATCCGCGAAAACCAACCGATAAGTAGTGAAATATAAAGGTATTAAATATAAAAATTGTAAAATGAATAGTATTAACAATTCAACCGATTGCAACAACAAAAAATGTGATATATATGTATTTTGAAACTAAATTTAAATATTTACTTTTATTAACATTATCTTCAACGTATATTTTAATGCTACTTGGAGCCTATACTAAGGCAATAGGCGCCGGGCTATCATGTCCAGATTGGCCTACATGTTATGGAGTCTGGATTCCATTCTTACATCCCGAAATAGTATCTAATACAGGCTATACACTACATCAAATATTTGTTGAATGGATACACAGAGGTTGGGCAGTTATAGTAGGATTAATGATACTTGCCTGTACTGCACTATCTCTTAAATATAAAGATAAAGATATAAAGATATTTTTGATAATTACAATATTACTTCTTCCTTTACAAATAATACTTGGAGGGTTAACAGTTACACAAAATCTAGAACCGTTAATGGTTACTGCACATCTGGGAGTTGCTACATTAATTATACTTTTTTTATCTGTTGCAACAGCTATAGCTTGGAAAAATGAAAACAAAGGTATTTTACATTAAACAGCAGAGCTAGAAAACAGAGACTAAAAGTTTTCATAGCTATTTTATTATATCTTATCTTTGTTAAAATATGGAAGATAATAGAAGATCTAATATATCTAATTCGGAGTGTCCAGAATGTGGAGGAGATATAAAACGTGGTGGATCAGGTATTTGGGAATGTAAAAAGTGTGGATTTAAATTAGCTGGTGGATGTTATTCTCCCTCAACTCCTAGAGGGGAAGAAACAGATAGAGCTATAAGAGAAGCAATAGAAAAACAATAAAGATAGACAAAAATAAAATAAAAGTATGTATAAGTGCGCTGATTGTGGATGGAAAATTGAACAAAACGAGATGAAAAAAGGTGTTAGATGTCCTAACTGTGGATACAGAGTAGTAATAAAAGAAAGAGGAGGGGGAGCTAAAGAGGTGGATGTCGAATAAGTTAAAAATAAAAATCCAAGAAAAACAAAAAAATATAAACTATATATATGACTCCATATTACCAGAACAAGGTGAGATAGAAGGTAGGTCTAATGTTAGAATATATAAAGATGAAAATAAAAATGATAACTGTTTTATTTATATAGAAATCAAATCCCCCGACCTTGTTTCCCTTAGAGCTTCATTAAATACTTGGCTTAGATTATATGAAACAGCCCAAAATGTCAGTAGTTTATAAGATTTGTTAAAAAACTGGATAGCTTTAATACAAGATTTATAAAGTTATATAAAGAATAAAATATTTTTGACTGAATTAGTTATTAGTAGTAGTTTTTTGTAAAAACGTATTTTCTTTTTTTAAACAGCTACGTAATCTTCAAGTTATATCTACAAAAGGTCTAGGAGTATGACATGAGCGGGTATTAGTAGTGTTACAAATGTTTCTAGGATTAGTAACCAAGAGGTTACTTTTCCACTAAGTCTTTCAAATACCCATTGACCAAGAACTAATACCATTATAGCTAATGTCCAGTTTATCCATGTGAATAAAAGATTAACTGTTCCACCTTGGCTTAGGAACCATGCACCTAGCACTGCGAATGGTATGAATGACATATATAAGTGGTTTCCTACCGCCTCGAAACTCTCTTCTTGAATTCCTGTAATACCAAGCTGTAGCCAAATTATTGAGAATACCGCAATATTAAAAGCTGCTAGTACTGCTTGTTGTAGGAATAAATGAAAGACTATTATAAGTTGAAAGATGCCTATGAAAAGTCCGGCTATTGACACTTGCTTTGCACTACCTTCTCCCTGTATGAATCTAGCTAGTGGGAAAAACCCAGCTGCTGCTGCTACATATAATGCCAACGCCACTTCTCCAAATGCGGTACCCGCCTGAAGTATTACTGGATTAATTAATGACATATTTATTTTTCACCTCCATTTTCTATCCAGAAAACTAACATGAGGAATAATAAGCTTTTTGGTTCATTTAAAATCTCTATAAAATATTTAATTTTACTTTAATTATTTTGGTAAATATAAATTTATTTTAGTTTTTTATAAAATATTTTATACTACAATATAACCCCACCCAATATGCAGAAATCATCAAGGTATTAACTCACTATCAAGTTAACATACTCCATACATAAAATAAATAAGAAAAAATTACATCTACAACTTTTAACCTAAAAAATTTTCTATCCTAAACTGAAATAATAAAAAATATTTATTTTTTTAACTTCTTTTGTCTTTTACACAAAGATAGTATATATAAGAGAAACAGGCTAAACTTTTTTTATCTCTCCACCAACAAAGTACATGAGCCGAGAACTTCCACAAGAAGCACAAGAGAAGGTCGAAAAGCTACAAGAGCTACAGCAACAGCTTGCACAAATAAGCATGCAAAAAGAACAATCAAGTCAAAAACTCGAAGAAACAGAGAGTGCACTCGAAGCATTAAATGAAAATGAAGGAGAAGTATATAGAAAAATAGGAGAAGTAATGTTACAATCAGAGAAAAAAGAAACTATAGAAGACCTAGAAGAAAAAAAAGAAACACTAGAAGTAAGAGTTGAATCCTTAGAAAGAAAAGAGAAAAAAGCACAAGAAAAATTCGAAGATCTTAGAGAAGAAGTTAGAGGCATGCTTGGAGGATTAGGTGGCGGACTGGGTGGAGCAGGATAAAGTAAGGGATAAATGGATTTCAAAAACATCCCTGACACAAACCAAAGCTTTGAAAATGCGTTAGAGAAAGCTAAAAATAGAGAAAGGTTATCAATAGAAGACGGAGTAGAGCTACTAACAACAGGTACGGATAAGAAAGGTATAGATAAAGAACGTAAAAAAGAGATTATAAAGCTAGCTGATAAAATAAGAAAAGAAAAAGTAGGTGAAGAAGTTACATTTGTAGCAAATCTTAATAATAACGTTACCACTGCATGTAATACAGGTTGTCTGTTCTGTAATTTCAAGGATCCAGCAATAAAGTTTGAAAAAAATGAAGGTAAAAACAGTGGATTTACTAAAACACCTGATGAATCTAGAAAAATAGTAAAAAAATCATTAAAAAGAGGTATATACGAAGTATGTTCAGTCAGTGGTCTACATCCAACCTTAGCTTTGAATAAAGAACATAGAGAAATACTAGAAAAACAAAATGGGCCTAATTATAATCCTCCGGAAAACTATGAAAAAAATCCTGGAAATTATACAGAACAAATAAAAGCAATGGATATAGATGGAATCCATGTACATTCTATGACACCAGAAGAAGCAAAACACGCCAAAAGAGGTACAGATTGGACATACAAAGACATTTATTCCAAACTTAAAAAGGGAGGTTTAGACTCAGTTCCAGGTACTGCTGCAGAAATCTTAGTAGACGAAGTAAGAGATATTATTTGTCCAGGAAAGCTTTACACCGATGAATGGATGGAAGCTATGGAAGGTGTAGCCAAGGCTGATCTCCCAATGACATCCACAATAATGTATGGACACGTAGAAAATGAGATGCATAGAATAATGCACCTTGAAAAAATAAGAGAGCTTCAAGATAAGACTAACAATATTACTGAATTTGTTCCTTTAAAGTTCGTATATCCTGATACTCCACTATATGAAAGAGGAATGGTTGAAGAAAGCTCAACAAAAGATGAAGATGAACTATTGATCGCTGTATCTAGGCTCTTCTTAGATAATATAAATAATATACAGACATCTTGGGTTAAATATGGGGATGACTTTTCACTTAAACTTCTAGAATGTGGAGCTAACGACTACATGGGCACTCTACTTTCAGAGGAAATAACTAAAAGAGCAGGAGGTGAATATGGAGAATTTAGGAGTTTTGAATGGTATGTTGAAAAGATAATTTCTATAGACCGTATTCCAGTAGAAAGATCTACAGACTATGAAAAAAAGAGAACCATAGATCCAAATGACACACAATTCGGTCCTAAATTAGGTCCATATGCAGATGGTACCCCTATTCTCTCATCAAAAGAATCTAAAAACCTTAAAAAACACAAAAAAGAACTTCAAACTTGAACTATAGATCTAATTTTTTAGATGGGTCTATAAATCAAAATTTATTTTATTTGATTAGGTCCGAAACTGAAAAATCCTCTTATTTATAGATAGTACATCAATAGTATCTTTTCAAAGCTATATTATAAATAAAAATAGAATATAATTAAAATATATAATTTTTGACCTATTATTTTCCATAATATAAAGATAATTAATAATATATAGTTATATATAAACAGGTAATTAGTTAAAATTAAATATATGTATATCCTATCATATAGATAGGAATTATGAGTATAAAAGATCCATTTGATGAGTTCCAAGACTTATTTAAAAAAATGAGTAAGCAATTTGAAGATGCAGCACGGTGGTGGGAAGACGAGGAAACAAACATAAGAAAAAAACTATCAGAACCAATGTCTATTGATATAATAGAAGAAGATGAAAAATTTAGGGCTATAGTAAATCTTCCAGGCTATAATGAAGAAGATATAGAAATAGAAGTAACAGACAACACTCTATATATACAAGCTAAACATAACGAAGAAAAAGACGAAAAAACAGATAGATATATAAAAAAGGAAAGAACGGAAAAATCCCTAAATAGATCTATTAGACTACCCAAAAAAATTAAAAAAGAAGAGATATCTGCAAAGCTTAAAAACGGAGTTTTAAAAATAGACCTACCTAAAAGCCAACCTAAAGATGAAGAAGAAAAAATAGAAATTGATATAGAATAATAACCTAAATCCTACCAATAGTTTATATCTAAAATCAAAAAACCTACCTCTATTTTGTTTTTATTAATTAAATTTATAATATTAAAATATTACCTCTAAGTTATCTCCAATATCTAAATCCACTATATTATTTGCATTTCCATGATTTACACTAATCTCGAGGGTTTCATGACTTCCAATAGTACATAATAGACTACCTTTCTGAACATTACTGTAGGTTTTAGCTAAAGGAACCTCAATATTATTTATCATTAGATTAGAACCAAAACTTATTTTTTCTAATAATTGATTTCCACTTATATTAGTTATAATATTACCAAAATCATCTATATATCTAACAATACCTTTAATTTTATCTTTGTAAAATTTAGCACTTTCAAGATCTAAATCCATATAATTATCAAATTCATTATTTCTGTATTCTCTGTTTCCTCCAGCTATTTCAGCAGCAACAGGTGCAAAGATATCTCGACCATGAAATGTATTAGACTCAGCTTCAGTATTCTGTACTTTATATACATCTATATCTCCAACATCTTTAGCTGCAGGCAACAAAACCCCGTTATCTGGACCTATAAAAAATTGACCACCTGATTCAATAACCAAGACATCTCTATTTGTACCTACACCAGGATCAACAACTACACAATGTACTGTATTTTTAGGAAAAAAAGGGACTGTATTAGAAAGGATAAATGCACCAGCTTTAATACTTTGTTTAGGTACATTATTATAAATATCAATTATCTGGCTATCCGTTTTAGAAACCATTACACCTTTCATAACCCCTACATAATAATCACCAAAATCAGTTAAAACTGTTATAACCATAACTCATATATAATCTAATCATAAAATAATTTAGATCTCAATAGCTTCAAAATTATTAACAAATACATACCATAAATACTTTACATCTATCTAATTAAATTTCTTCGGGGACTAGCCTGGATAGCCTAGGAGGCTATCTGTAACCCGTACCTATAGCGGGGGGCGAGAACTCAGACTAGAATACAGACGGCGCATAGGTCCTGTAAACCTCCATGGAAACCTCGGCCCGAGGGGGCAGCGGGGTAGTCGAGGCTTCCGTAGGGAAGTTTTCGTCTGCTTTGTGGCGGATAAAGGTCAGGCGCGGAAGCGAGCAGCTGGTCTGCCAACGCAAGCCGCTCTCGGTCTACCGGGGTCGAGGAGGTGATCAGGGTAGCCTATGTGCCGTCTGTGTTCAAATCTGAAGTCCCCACCTAATTACAAACCTATACTAATACAAAAATTAAAACTGTATTTTTTTATTTATATTATTATAATAAATATTCTCTACAGACACCTATTTTTTATTTCTATGAAGGAATTTAAACATATATATGAAAACAATTAAGGATGCAGTACACGACCATATTCAAATTGATGAACTAGCTTTAAAGCTTTTAGATACACCAGAAATGCAACGTTTAAGACATATTAAGCAATTAGGTACAGCTTATCTTGTATACCCAAGTGCTAACCATACCCGTTTTGAACATTCAATTGGAGTTTATTATCTAGCTAATAGAGCACTTGAAAATTTAGGTGTGGAAGGAATAGAAGAAAAGGAAGTACAAGTAGCCGCGTTACTTCATGATATAGGACATACTCCATTCTCCCATAGCACTGAAAATGTAATAGAGGAATATATTGGAAAAAAACATGATCAAGTAGATGAAATTTTAGATGGTAAAATAAAAGAAATACTAAAAGATGAAGGAATAGATATAGCTAAAATATCTGATTTGATTGAAGGAAAGAGAAGACTAGGACAGCTTATTTCAGGAGAATTAGATGTAGATAGAATGGATTATTTAGTCCGAGATGCCCACCATACTGGTGTTCCATATGGAACTGTAGATAGCATAAGATTAGCGTTATCAACTGAATTTGTAGATGGGGATTTAACTTTAAGAGAAGGAAATATACAAACTGCTGAAGCATTGCTTTTAGCTAGGGCATTAATGCATCCAACAGTATACAACCATCATGTAGCACGTATATCTAAAGCTATGCTAAAAAAAGCGACACATAAACTTATAGAGTCAGATAGTATATCTGCCCATGAAGTTAGAAGAATGGACGATCATGAATTTTTCTATAAAATAAGAAATAACAAACAAACAAGAAACATAGGTAAAAGACTTACTCATAGAAGACTATATAAAAGAGCGATATGGGAACCTTTCAAAAACTATAATAATAAGATAGATAACAGAGAAAAATTAGAGAAAAAAATCGCTGATAAGGCAAAAGTTAGTAGGCAAGACGTTATATTAGATGTAGAAAAACCTCCGGAAATGATTGAAAGTGGAGCTAAAGTAGTCGTAGATGGAGAACCTAAAAAACTTGAAAATGTTTCCAGGCTTGTAGATACATTACGTAAATACCATGAAGACGCATGGAATATAGGGGTTTATTGTCCGGATAAATATCTAGATAGAGTAAAAAAGGCTTCTAGAAAAATATTAAATTTTAACGATAGAAATTGTAGCCTAAATCCATAAAAAGCAGATATTTCTTTAACTCTATAAAAAGTTAAACCGTAGAATAAACATAAGAAGAAATATATGAATATAGAGGGAGTTGAAGAGCTAGAAGAAAAAATAAATAATATATTTGATGTATATGAAAAAAAGGAAAAAGAAAACGAAATAAGATTTTATGGATATCCTAAAACCTCTCTTAGAGAGATATATCTTTTAAATCAAAAACTGCAGAAAAAAGGTTATAAATTAAAAATCACAGAGGAATACGGAGAAAAAGTAATAATAATTAGTTATAAAAAAGAGTCTTCAAGTCTATTAAATATTATTTTATGTGTACTTACTTTAGTTACAACCCTCTTTGCAGGTAGTTTATGGTATTCGGCTAACCCAATATCTAATCCTTTTTCAATAATTAAAGGATGGCCCTTTGCAGTTAGTGTCATGGGAGTATTAGGATCCCATGAATTTGGTCACTATATTATGTCAAAATACCATGGAGTTAATGCAACACTCCCTTATTTTATTCCCTTTCCTTCAATTATTGGAACTATGGGAGCTGTCATAAAAATAAAGGGGGTTATACCGGATAGAAAAGCTTTATTTGATATAGGAATAGCCGGTCCATTATTAGGGCTAGTTGCAACTATAATTGTAACAGCTATAGGTCTCCAGCTACCTGGAATACAACAACCACCTACTCAGCCAGGTCAAAGATATATAGAACTTAATTTCCCACTTCTTTATTCAATTATCTCCCAAATTGTAGGTTCTCCCCAAGGAAATCCAAACCCAGTAGTGGTTGGTGGGTGGGTTGGTATGTTTATTACATTTTTAAACCTATTACCTGCTGGCCAGCTCGATGGGGGACACATCTTATCAGCAATATCAGAAAAATGGGCAAAAATTATAGCATATATAGTACCTATATCAATGTTTAGTTTAGGTGTATATGTAGAATTAATATTAAATGAAACAGGAGCAATATGGTTTATATGGGGAATTATAACACTTATTATATCTGCAGCAGGTAATGCAAAAACATTAGAAGATAAAAATCAATACAAGTATCTAGACAAAAAAAGAATAATACTAGCCTTAATTGTTTTTATTTTGGGGATTTTATCTTTTACACCGGTACCAGTATCAATTGAACAATTTTAATATCCTATATATATATATCAAGCTTAAACTACTAAGTAGAAAAAATAAAACAAAAAAGAGATATCTTTAGAGTTTACAAAAAATACAAAAAGAATAAATCCACTATTTCCACGGCTTTAGGTGTGTTATGATGTCAATCTGGTTTCCCTTTCTTTTTCCGGATACTCCACCAATACCTCCATTCCATCATGGGCTATCCATGTATCTTTAAAGTTTTCTTTTGCTTCCTTTTCTATTGAACTTGTATTTGAATGTCTAGCACTTATATGTGTTAAAATAAGTTTTTCAACTTTTGCTTTTTTAGCAATATATGTGGCTTCTCTAGCTGTTGAATGTTTTGATTCCCAAGCTCTTTTTTTGTTAGAACTATCAAAAGAACCGTCATGTATTAAAACCGAAGCTTCCTTAGAGAATTTTATAGTTTTTTTGTTAGGTCTAGTATCTCCCGTATAGACTACTTTTCTACCCTCTCTAGGAGAGCCAACTACCTGGTCAGGCTCTACTATTTCCCCATTTTCCAATTTTACAGTTTCACCGTTATGTAGTTTTGAAAATTTGTGTTTCGGAACACCAAGTTCATCAGCTTTTTTTCTATTGAACTTGCCCTTCCTTTTATCCTCATTCAGACAAAATCCTATACTTTCAGTACTATGAAACGTTTCAAATACATCTACTGAATACCCTTCTCTATCTACTGAGTCACCCTCCGAGACCTCATGTATCCTTACATCATAGCTAGGCTGGTGTCCAATAAGATATATACAATCTTTTATGTGGTTAGCAGTCCCAATTGGACAATATATATCTAGGGGGTCTTCCCTATCATCAAATGTCCAAGTTTGCGATAATCCCGGTAGACCAAGAACATGATCACCATGTAGATGAGTAAGAAATATTGAAGAAACACTCCCAAATCCAACTCTATTTTTCATCAATTGTCTTTGAGTTCCTTCACCACAATCTAAGAGAAAAAGATCATTATCACAATTATGTGGAGAGATCTCAATAGCTATACTGCTAGGGTTTCTATCTACCTGAGGTATAGTTCCCCCAGTACCTAAAAAAGTAATTCTAAGCATTTAAAATACAAAACAGTAAAGATAGCTAAAGGATTTTCGACTGACAAGCTACCCACTATAGAAACAGTCAACTTACATATAGCCTACCGTTCTATCCCATTAACGTCGGACACAATTTCAGTAGAGTCCACGTCATCACCCCCAATTTTAAAACCTACTGACATAATCATCAATCACACGATATATCTTCTATCCCTCGCCGAAGATTGAGATCAAGGGTCTTCTCACATTGCTCGTCAACCCGGTTTTCCTCAAATGTACATATACACTTCGAGAATTTGTTGTATCTTTGATACGATCCCCCATCAAAACTAAGAGATATCATAAATATATAAATTATTTAATTTATGTTAACACAAATATAAAACTCTATAGCTACTATTTAGATAAATTTGGGTTCTCTATTATTAACATATATATAAACATATTAAATTTACTTACCTAGAAGGTTCAATATGGTTCTAGGTAAGTAAATTTATATCCTTGAACCATATTTTTCGTTTTATACTTTCTTCTTAAGGAATTTAGCATTTTCTATAAAGTGATTTTTAGCTCTTTTAGCAGTATTAGAAGGATCCTTAAGGGAAAATAATGTCTTTCCTTTTTCTGCTGCATTTCTTATATCTTGGCTTTTGGGGAGTGGCTTTGCTAAAGGATAGTTTTCGTCTAGATCATCAAGGTATTCACTAGATAATTTTGTTCTAGCATCAATTTTATTAGGTAAGACAGCTAGAACTTCTATATCTATACTAAAATTCTTTCTAAACTCATCTACATTATTTTTCAGAGACTGTAACTGTGTAGTTTCAAATATACCCGTTTCTATTGGTGCTATAATCGCATTTGCTGTCCATAGACCATTATAAGTAATATTGTTTGATACTCCTGGAAGATCTATTATAACAATATCGTAGTCTATATATTTATTTAAAAAAGAATCTAGTTTAGAATAACGTTTAACTGGATCGTCTATGTTTCCTAAGTCTGCGTTTAAACCTTCAAGTCCAGGATGTGCAGGTATTATATCTGGACCTTCATTTGTATTTAATATAAGTGATTCTACAGCATCATCCAATTTCTTTTCTATTACTTCCCATTCATCTTGAAAGACAGTGCTTATGTTAGGCCAGTCTTTTTCATTCTGTATCCTTTCTTTTTCAGTACTCCAAACCCCAAAATGCTTACTTAAGTCTCCCTGTTTACCGGCTAAATCAATCAATAAAACATCTTCACCAAGACTAGAAAAAGCTACACCTAGGTGGGCAGCTATTGTTGTCTTTCCAGTTCCACCTTTGTCAATAAAAGAAACCAATCTTTTCTGCATAAAAGCGGCTGTTTGTAAAAACTGATAAGATTATGTCAGACAAAGATGAAACAGAAAAATAATAATTAATATAAAAATAAAATTATTACTAAATTACAGTGTAAAAAACATAAACTGGCTATCTAGGATGTGTAGTTCTTTTTAATGGATATTTAATTTTGGAGTTATAAATCTCTTAGTATGATTTATTTTTTCTCTTAGCTACAGATTATTTTTTTTATTTATATCTCCGAAGTCTAATTATTGCTGAAATACAAACACGTTATATTATTGATTATACTTACCTAATTTCAATATCTAGTATATCCTATTTATAAACCTTATCTTCTCTATTTTCTTAACAAACAAAAGAAATAATATATTTTAAGTTAGTTTAGTTTTGTATCAAGCTTTAAGACTTTATTGGTTAGTTTTTTTGGTGTAGTTGAGATAAGCCGAATCATGGGTTCTTTCCCTATATCTCCCGAATCAACTACTATTTCAGGGGGTTTTTGTCTATTTTCCATTATTTTTCTTACACTCCACTCCATGGTTTTAGTGTTTTTAGGTTGTTCAGATCTGTCAAATCTTTCTACCTCCCATCCTAAATCTTCTATTTTTTGTAATATTTTCTTGTTATTACGTATGTTACATACAGCTGTTATATCTGGACTAAATTCTCTAAGTTCAAGTAAAAATCTAGCTACATGGTCTGATACCCCCATCCATATACCTTTTGCAGAGACGCCATCTAATGTTTTTGTGAGTCTTCCTTCAATTGCAACAATTTCGTCTTCATATAATGAATAAGAGGGAGCTACCGCAAAATTAAATCCAACCTCAGGTATCAAACTAGATATATTTTCTCTTTTAAATAAGTCTACCGCATCTCTAGTTTTTTCCATTGTATTAAAAATATCAGCATCTTTTCGAATATTTACTAGATGATGTACACATCCCTTTTCACCAACTGAAACTCCAAACTTTATAGCTCGATATATATATTCCTCTGCATTTCCTACTGCAGTATGTATTTCTTTATTTTTTGCAAGCTCTGAAGCTATAGCTGATGAAATAGCACAACCCGTACCATGTGTCTTTTCAGTTTCTATCCTAGGTTTTCTAAACTCCGTAGACCCAGATGTATAAAGAATATCTACTATACTGTTTTCTACATCTTCATTTTTAGACGGCTCTTTATTTGATAAATGCCCTCCTTTGATTAATGCAGTTTGGGCTCCTTTATCTACTATTTTTTTACCTGCTGACCTCATTGATTTTTCTCCGTTTATTTCTAGTCCAGTCAAAACTTCTGCTTCAGGTATATTAGGTGTGATTATTTTAGCGTGAGGTAGCAATTTTTGTTCTATTGCTTTTTCTGCCTCTTTTTTTAATAGTCTATCTCCACTAGCAGCCACCATAACAGGATCAACTACTAAAGGAATATCATGTTGTTCTATTTTTTCTGCAACTACATCTATTATTGAAGAACTACTCAACATACCAGTTTTAGCTACTTTTACATCAAAATCCTCAACTACAGCATCCATTTGTTCTCCTACAAAAGAAGGAGATATTTCTTCTATTCCTTTAACATCTTTAGTATTCTGTGATGTAACAGCGGTAATTACTGAAGTCCCAAATACTCCAAGTGACTCCATAGTTTTTATGTCAGCCTGAATGCCTGCCCCGCCGCCACTATCTGAACCAGCAATAGTTAAAGCCGTAACAACCATAATCCGATTATAGCATCAAAAAAAGTTAAATCCATTTTATCCTGTTATATAATTGATATTAGATCCGAACTCTAACTAATGAGGATATTAGATATATCGAGTAATATTATTATAGTCAGATTAGAGAAGTTAAAATTATATAAAATTATTATAATTTATTTATTCTTCGATAAACGTAAGGATATTACAGACAGATAATATATAATGGATGTTCTAATAATTGGGGGTTCTGGTTCAATGGGTGGATGGTTTGTTAGGTTTTTCAGAGATTGTGGATGGAATGTTTCTATTAGTGACCCTGAAGCTGAAAATAGTGTCCCTTTAGAGAAAGCAGGTCAGTTTGACATAGTTTTAGTTTCTGTTCCAATCGAATCTACTACTAAGGTAATAAAACAAGTTGGCCCATATCTCGAAAATGGCCTTTTTATGGATATAACTAGTGTTAAGAAGGATCCTATAGAAACTATGAAGTCCGTTACACAAGACAATACCGAGGTTTTGGGCACTCACCCTATGTTCGGTCCTAGTGTACGATCTATGAGGGGTCAGACTGTTATTCTAGTAGAAGAGAGGGTAGGCGAAGTAGCAGATAAAGTAAAAAAAGAGTTTGACAAAGCAGGTGCTGATCTTAAGTCTATGGATGCAAAAAGTCATGATGAATTAATGTCAGTGGTACAAGGTCTTACACATTTTTCATATATATCAGTAGGAAAAGCTCTAGAGAAACTAGATTTTGATATATCGAAATCTCGAGAATTTATGTCTCCTGTGTACGAAATAATGCTAGACTTTGTAGGCAGAATTTTAAACCAAAATCCTGAACTATATGGGTCTATACAGAGACAACACCCTGAAAAGATCAGAAATTGTTTGGTTGAAAGCAGTAAAGAAATAAAAGATAAGATAGAGAAAGAAGATAAAGAAGGGTTTATAGATATAATGAGAGATGCTGCAAGACATTATGGAGATACAGAAGGAGCACATGCCAGATCAGATAAACTGATTGATGCAAGTGTTGCAGAAAGAGAGGAACTGCATGAAAGTATAAATGAGGAGGAAGCGTTAAGGCATCTTAGATCAGGTGTTGTACATATAGGTATTGTAGAAAGAATAGATGGAAATATGGTGGTATTAGACAAAGGTAGTGAGAAGGTAAGAATAAAAATAGATAATGTTGAACTTTTAGATGAAAAGGAAAAAGAAAAATGGAAGATAGAAAATATACCTCATAAAACTAGGGATATAAGTGTTATTTTAGGCAATCAAACAGATAGGGAAGTGTTAAAAGATATTATACTAAAATCTGATAAAGATATATTAGAATCAAAGATAGTAGATATATATAAAGGAACCTCAATTCCAAAAGGAAAAAATAGTTATACAATACGTATTGAATCTCTAAAACCTAATATTGATAGAGTAACAAATAAAGTTCAAAGACTACTTGAAGGCATTGGAGGCGAAATTAGATAGGTTTCTTTTTGTATAAATTAATCTATCCATAGTTCAAGCGAGGGATAAACAGGAAATTCCTCACATATTTCTTCTACTTCTTTTTTAACTGTTTGTTTAATTGAGTTGTTTTCCGGATTTGAAAGAACTTGAGATATTAGCTCTCCTATTTTTTTCATTTCTTTTTCGTTTATACCTCTTGATGTAAGACAAGATGTACCTAAACGAAGTCCAGAAGTCACCGTAGGTGAACGTCCTTCACCAGGTATAGTATTCTTGTTAGCTACAATGTCAACTTCTTCTAAAACATTTTCTGCCTTTTTACCTGTTATTCCTTCCTCCCTAAGATCTACTAGAATTATATGACTATCTGTCCCCCCACTAACTAAATTCCATCCACGATCTTTTAGGGAAGAACTAAGAGCTTTTGAGTTTTCTATTATAGAATTTTGATAATCTTTAAAATCCTCTTCTAAGGCTTTTTTGAAACCTACAGCTTTAGCAGCTATAACATGCATTAATGGACCGCCTTGTACTCCTGGAAAAACCTCCGAGTCTATTTTATCAGCGAATTCTTCATCACATAATATAAAACCCCCTCGTGGTCC
>JAHENH010000055.1 GCA_018609935.1 Halobacteriales archaeon
AAGTTAAGTGTTTCTTTATTTTAGTCCAACAAGTTCCATTATACTTTCTTCTGGGTCTTCTGCTTTTGTAACTGCACTTGCTACTAAAACTCCTTCTGCACCTAGTTCTAATGCTGCTTCAACGTCGTCTCTTTCAGTGATTCCAGCACCACATAATACAGGAACTTCGGATCTTTTTACGGACTCTTCCACTATATAAGGTTCAGCTTTACTTACTGGGGTTCCACTTCCTATGAGTTCTGGTGGTTCTACAGCTACATAGTCTGGATTAAGTGATGAAACAGCTTCTGCTTGTTCTGCATCGCTTGCACATACTACGGTTTCTAACCCTACACTTTCAGCTCTTTTTAGTGATTTTTTTAGTTCTTGGGGCCCTAATCTATATTCAGAATGGTTTAATATAGTTCCATTAGCACCTGATTCTACAACTCCTTCTGCTAGTGTAACTCCTATATGGCTCCCTGGTTCTATTGGATCTAAATGTTGTGAAAAAACCTCAATGCCTGTATTGACTATCCTACCTATATCTACTGTTTGAGGTGCAACGGCTATTCTTTCGTTACTTTTTTCTTCTGCTTTTTTAGCAGCTTTCGCTATATTATACGCTCTTTTACCCGTTGCCTCTTTATACGATTTTAAGTTTAGTAGTAGAAACACCTCTTTCCTCTCCGTATTTTTTTATATTTTGTTGGACCCCCACATTAATGAGCGTTCGGAAATTAATTGAAAAGCTATAAAAAAATATTATAAATAACTGATTAACATATTACTGGTTTTAGGTATATTTATGGTTAAATTAGAAAAACAAGTGCAATAACAAATAAAACTACATGTTAATGAAATACTTTAATCTTTATTAAACCTACAGCAAATTTTATTTTTTAAATATTTATATTTTATTTTTACATATTTTAAGAAATATTTTTTGATTTTTTCAAATATTTAAACTATTATATATTTATTTTTTCTCTATTATATCTCCAATAGTATAATCTCCTGACCCTCCTCCAGACTCCCATTCCTCAGATTTTATTTCTTCAGTTAATGATATATTAAGGAAATTCTCTAATTTTTTTCTCAATGACTCATTAGGAGTCATTTCTTCCCTTTCTATTTTTTTAATTCTACTTTCTTTCACACCTAGTTCCTTTGCCAGTTCTTCTTGTGTCATTTTTTTAGACTCTCTTCTATCTCTAACTCTACCACCATAATCAGTAGCAAGCTCCTCAAACGGTTCATCAACTTTACTACTCCTCTTTTTAGTATCTCTACTTACATTTCGAGTAACTTCGTTTCTTGAATTTGTACTTTCTTGCTTACCTGAAATTTTTTCTTCTTCATCTCCCTTACTCTTAGAGACAGGGGAACCTAGATCTTCGCAGTTTGGACAAACCAAAAGCTCCGTACCCTCCATCTTTATGGTAATACCTTCGTTAGTTTCACTTCCGCAGATCTCACACCTCAAAGAGGCTCACCAAAAGAAAATAGGATAGGAATAAATAAAAGTTTAATCTCGTAGCTTTTCTCGATTTATTTTCATTCCATTAGGAACTATTATAACCTTGTCTTTTCCTACTTGTACAATATCTCCACCAATTTCTTCCGAAGCTTTTCTTAATTCATCTATTAGACGTTCATCTTTTTTACTCCATCTAGAAAGCTCTACTATTACTACATCCCCTTCATAAATTAGGTCTTTTATATCCATTAATCCTTCACGACTTTCCGGCTCAGCTATATGCAGTATTTTTTCTGCTTCTTTACTTTTAAGTTCTCCTTCATGCTCTTCCAGATCAAGCTCTATGTATTCGCTCGTATTTCTTCTTTTTTTCTGTCCTAATAATTTATCAACAAAGCTCATGAAATCGAGAAGGAACCTAATCTTTTAACTTTTCGTCAGACAAATGTCTGCTTAATTATTTAATAATATATAATTCTATAATATATTCTCTTTCAATTATAGATTAAGGTTTAGTACTTAATTATTTTTAACTATATTATATTTTTTCTGATAATCCCCATATTTCATCTTGGACATAGTGAAGATTTTTAATAGCTATTCCTTCATCTCCTTTCAGTTGATCTGTTAAAACTCGTCCAATTGCTATAGGCTGCTTATGTTCCTCTTCTACTATAATTACTAATTCATCCTTGTTTATTGGGGGTTCTAATTCAACAATACCTGGTCTCATTATATCAGCGCCCCTTGAAATTGGTTCTACTGCTCCAGAGTCGACATAAACTATTTTTCGGTTTGGTCTGAACTCTAAAGCTCCCTTTATAGTTAAAAAAACTTCATTGCCGAACTCTGTAAGTAGAGGATATCCATCAATAACATAAAATATATACTCCTCGATTTCAACTTCTTCTATAGGTCCTTCTATATCTATACTCAACTTCTCTTTTAATGTTTCTCTTATTTCTTTTTCTTCATCACTTCTTAGATGGTGTCTTTTCATCTATTTTTATCTTTATTAAAGAGAGTTAAGAACTCTATCCTTTATAAAGAAGTGTCATTATTTTTTCCTTTCAGATGTAAATTTTATATTTAAATCCATTGAAGTATTTGCAGATTTTCCATATGATGTGCATATATAAACTGTTTTGACTTTCACTCATTTTAACTAAATTTATTTACTTGAGTAAGGATAGATAGTTTGGATCAGACATAATGTTTTTTTCAGCACCTTTAGGATCTACTATAGATTTGGATTAGTTGAAGAAATATCTGGATAACTACACATGTCCTCTAGTAACAGTAGATGAGATATACGTTTTCTTATTTATTTGGTGCTGAAAAGCAGTATATATATTCAATTTGTGTACAATTCCCTTTGATTAGATGTAAATACCTATCCATGGTCTTTCTAGCAGTCTTTTTATTCCTGTTTTTCTGAATTAGTACAATAGTTTTTATACTTTGGTAGATATTTGTAATTCCTATGCATCTTTTTCTTGTGTAGCAAAGATGGTTATCGACTTTTATCTATTATATATAATCTTTACTCATAAAATAATAAACATTGGCTTATTGAGGTGAACATTCCAAACTTATCTGAGTTTAAATGAAATTCTTAACTTTAATATTTCTATTAAAAATTTCTGGATTTAAATACATGATAGGAGGTTAATTTGGAGATTTTTATTAATCTATATTAATTTTTTATTTTAACTATGATCGAAATAACTAATAACCTACTAGTTTTTTTTTATTTATGGGAAAAGGTACACCAAGTAAAGGTAAGAGAAATAAAAAAATACATGTAAAATGTAGGCGATGTGGCGAAAAAAGTTATCATGTAAAAAAAGAAAGATGTTCAAGTTGCGGATTTGGGAAAACCTCAAAGAAAAGACAATATAACTGGCAGTCTTAAATATAGGTTATACATTCTATTTTCCGTGGATTTGCAGCGAAATTACTAGTATTTTTCATTTATTTTAGTGATATAGTAAATCAACCTAAATATTTTTTTAAAAAATAGGCCCAATCTAGGTTAACTATAAAACCAATATGTTAAAACCCATCCAAACGGATAGAGTCAACTCCCTTTAATAATGATAAAATATACAAACAGCTTGTTGTATGTATAACCTTAAAGAAAAACATAAACTTTTCGACTTGCTATATAACTAGATTTTAAACGTAAGCCTAAGGTAAGACCAATGTTTTAGCATTGTATATCTAATCATATTAACAAATAGTTTTACCTATAATGTAATACATACATATTAGGTGAATATTAATATCTAAATGAAAATACTTGTATCAGTAAGATGTCCACTAAATGAACATAGTAGACGAACTTTAGAAAAAGCAATAGATAAATCTAAAAAAATAGAAGATTCTGAAATAATTATTCTACATGTTAATTTATTTTATTTAGGAGACAAAGTTGATAAAAAAGATCTTAAGAGAGAGATTAAAAAGCATTTCAGTGATATAGATGCTAACTATATAGTTAGGGATGGTTTCCTTGTAGAAGAAACAATATTTGAAGAGTCTGCTAGCCAGGGAGTTGATATGGTATTTATAGGCAAAACAAAAAGAGGTATTCTTAAAAGAATACTTCTGTCTTTAATGGGAAGTGAGGCAAACATAAAGAAATACCTTGAACAACACCTAGACATAGATGTCAAAGTTGTAGAGTAAACTATCTTTATTCTTATATATTTTTTTAGAATATTATGTATTTAGAACTTATCTTTTAGTTCTTTCCAGGAATGAAATAAAAATTTTTTAGATTATGATGATTAATGTACTTTTACTGTATATATATGAAAACTTATTGCATTATCTGAAAGAAGTATTAATAGATCATCATAACAAAGATATAGGTGACGCGCTCGAAAATCTAGGATACATATCAGGTCCTAACTGATTAGAAACTCCAAAAAAAATGGGACGTGAAAAGAGAAATTTCTCTTTAAATATAGATAGTTTATTTGTTCATTAATCTTTCTTGTCTTTTTTAGATATTTTATCTATATTATCTAAGCCGCTTGTTTCATCAAATACTATATGTGAATGGGGGTATGGGATTTTAATGTTATTCTCATTGAATTTGTTCCATATTTTTTCCCTTATTTTTGCTTTCACTCTTTCTTTATAATACGGTTTATATAACCAATATCTTAGTTGGAGTTCTATTCCATTGTCTGAAAATTCCTTAATTAGTGTATGTGGATGTGTTGGGTAATCAATTGTTCCTATTCTTACTTTTCTGTTAAAACTTATCACTTCTGGTATTTCACGTGCTGCTTCTTCCATAATGTTTTGTGCAGTTTTTGTATCACTTTCATATGTTACTACAACTTCTAAGCTCTGTCTAGTTCTTTTATCTTCTGCGGTATAATTTTCTACATCTTTTTCTCTCATTTTATAGTTGGGAACGACAAAGAAAGTATTATTTAGTGTAGATATTTTTGTGTATCTTACCGTTATATCTTGTACAAAACCTATATGTCCTGTATCAAGTTCTATTAGGTCTCCTATTTCATATGGTTGGTCAGTTAATAGAAATACTCCGTTTATTATATCTCCCACTAGTGGAGCAAGTACAACACCCAGAACAGCTGAGAAAACAGTTGCTGTTAATACAACAGAAATTAAAGATATATTAAATACTATTCTGGCCGCTATAAGTATAGATATAAATATAATACTATATTTAGTTAATCTTAAAGTGGCTCTTATTAAACTAGGTCTTCTTAACCATCTTGATATAGGTCTTCCTATATATTTTACAACTATTTTTGAGGCTCTATATCCTATGAAAATTATAATTGCAGCTGTTAGAAAATCAGTTATATTAACGGCTATCCATGATGTTATTTTTGTAATTAAGTTCTGTATATATGTATATATTATAGACCATAAGGAATGTATTACTGAATTTAATGATTGTCCGTTAATAATAGCTGATATAGATATAACCATACTATATATTCTTTTTATTTTTATCTATAACTTCAGACATATGAGAGGTGTAATTGCTAAAGTTCTTTAAATATTAGTAAGACATAAATTGGTTCTAAATGTTTAATAGTAATAAAGTTCAATAAAATTTATAAAATTTAGAATAAAATTAACAAAATATAGATATAATAATAAGTATATTAGACCATAATATATAATTTTTTATTTAGGTAAGCTTAGGAAAGATTTTATAGACAAAAATTTTATTTTTGATAAATGACGACTGATAAAATATTAGGTATAGATCTTGGTACTACAAACAGCGCAATGGCAATAATGGAAGGTGGTGAACCTGAGATAATAAATAATAAAGAAGGTGAGCCAACAACTCCATCGGTAGTTGCTTTTGATGAAAATGAAAAGCTCGTTGGAAAGCCTGCTAAAAATCAGGCTCTACAAAATTCCGAAAATACAGTTCAGAGTATAAAGAGACATATGGGGGAAGAAAGCTATTCTGTAACACTAGAAGGAGAAGAGTATACCCCAGAACAAATTTCTGCTTTTATATTACAAAAATTGAAAACTGATGCGGAGGAATACCTAGGTGACGAGGTAAAAAAAGCTGTTATTACAGTTCCAGCTTATTTCTCTGATTCACAAAGACAGGCAACAAAAGACGCTGGAGAAATAGCTGGACTAGATGTAGAACGAATAGTGAATGAACCTACTGCTGCCTCCATGGCTTATGGACTTGATAATGATCAAGAACAAACAGTAATGGTTTATGATCTAGGTGGTGGAACATTTGATGTGTCAATATTAGATCTAGGGGGTGGTGTATATGAAGTAATAGCTACCAATGGTGACAATGAACTAGGAGGGGATGATTGGGACGAAGCTATCATGGAATATCTGATAGAGGAATTTGAAAATGAACACGGGATAGATCTTAGAGACGATAAAGAAGCATTACAACGTTTAAGGGATGCATCAGAAGAAGCTAAAAAAGAACTATCTAGTAAGAAAAGAACTAAAATCAATCTTCCATATATATATGCTGACGATTCAGGTCCTCTACATCTAGAACAAGAAATAACTCGTGCAAAATTTAAGTCTTTAACTGAAGATTTACTTGAGAGAACAGTTGGGCCAATGAACCAAGCTATAGAGGATGCTGGAATAGCCAAAAATGATATTGATGAAGTAATATTAGTTGGTGGTTCAACTCGAATGCCCCAAGTTAAAAATCTTATAGAAGAAAAGATAGGAAAAGAACCTAGAAAAGATGTAAATCCAGATGAAGCCGTTGCTTTAGGTGCTGCTATACAGGGAGGTGTATTAACTGGGGAAACTGACGATGTTGTTTTATTAGATGTAACTCCACTTTCTTTAGGTATAGAAACTAAGGGAGGTATATTTGAACGTATTATTGAAAGAAATACTACTATACCCACCGAAGAATCAAAGATGTTCACAACTGCAGCAGATAACCAAACATCTGTTAATATAAGAGTATTTCAAGGAGAACGGGAAATAGCTGAAGAAAATGAGCTTTTAGATGAATTCCTTCTTTCAGGAATACCTCCCGCTCCCGCTGGAACACCCCAGATAGAGGTTTCTTTTTCTATTGATGAAAACGGTATAGTTAATGTAGAAGCCGAGGATAAAGGAAGCGGAGAGAAAGAATCTGTAACTATAGAAGGTGGAACAGGATTAACAGACGAGGAAATAGATGAAATGAAAAAAGAGGCAGAGGAACATGCTGAAGAGGACAGAAAGAAACGTGAAAGAATTGAAGCTAGAAACACATCTGAAACTTTAATTAATAATGCCGAAAATATGATAGAAGAACATGATGTTAGTGAAGATACTGAAGAAAAAGTCCAAGAATCTATAGATGAAGTAAAGAACGTATTAGATGATGAAGACTCTACTAAAGAAGAAATAGAAGAAGCAACCAATAAACTCCAAGAAGCTTTATCTGAAATTGGAAAAGAGGTATATGAAGATATGGATAAAGAACAAGCCACTGCGGGTGCTGGAGCACAACCAGAGCCTGGTGGCCCAAACACGGAAACTAGTACTGAAGAAACTAACTATGAAGATGTAGATTTTGAAGAAACAGATGAAGAATAAATAAATCTCAAAAAATAATATTTATACTTTTACATATTATCTTTTTATAAACAACTATCGAGATACATATAATCTAAATCCTCTAATATGCACTAATTCTTAAAAATCTTGAGAATCTAAGGATAGAATAATATTGACTGTTATATCTAACTTCATGGTAAACTTCTTGAAAAAATAAAAAATAAAATTATAAAGATTGGCTTTATACACTAATTGTTAATTATTATAGAATAGAGTAAAATATAGAATTATAGATTGGACAGGAATCACCGATGCACTTATTTCTTTTTAATTCAAAGATAAAAACAACAAATGGCTAAGGACTACTATGATATACTTGGTGTTTCACGTGATGCTTCTCAAGAGGAGATAAAAAAGGCTTATAAAGAGAAAGCAAAGGAATATCATCCTGATATAAGTAACCGGGATGATGCAGAAGATAGGTTCAAAGAGATAAAAGAGGCATATGAAGTGTTAAGTAATAAAGAAAAAAGGGAAGCATATGATAGTTTAGGCCACGAGCAATTTGAACAAGCTAAAAAACAGGGATTTGATCCAGAAGATATCGGTCAGCAAAAACAGTTTGGTGGTGACATCAATGATATATTTGGAGATTTATTTGGGGATCTTTTCGGAGATGATATATTCAGCGGAAATAAAAGCCGGAGAGGCACCCAAAAATCTGCCCGAATGGAAATTAGTTTAGAAGAGGCTTTCGAAGGGGGGCGTAAAGAAGTTGTTATTGAAACTCCAGTGGAGTGTAGAGAATGTAATGGTTCGGGTGCTGAAGAATTCACTAGATGTTCTACATGTAATGGTAGAGGACAGATAAAACAAACTCAAAGAACTACTTTTGGTCAAAGAACAGTAACAAAAAAATGTCCTAGCTGTAATGGTAGGGGAGGAAGTATTGAAAAGAAATGTAGAGAATGTGGTGGAAAAGGGGAAGTATATGAAAGAAAAACTAAAACTATTGAGATTCCTCGTGGAATAGAAGATGGAACCACATTGAGGATGAGAGATAACGGTGATATACTTAATATTGAAGTAAGCGTAGAAGACCCTGAAGGTTTTGAAAGAGATGGATCCGATATATATTATAGTGAAATAATAAGCTTTCCACAAGCTGTTTTCGGAGATAAAATAATAGTTCCTACAATAGAAGGAGAAGTGGAGGTAGATATACCACCAGGAACTCAGGCAGGCGAAAAGTTACGTCTTAGAGGTAAAGGAATGCCAAATATGAGGGGAAGAGGTAGAGGAGATCAATACATAGGAATAGAAATTGAAGTCCCAAAACCAAGTGAATTAGGAGAAGAAGAAAAAAAAGCAATAAAAAATTATGCAGAGGAAAGAGGGGAAAAAGTAGGACAAAGTTTCCTAGACAAACTAAAAAATGTAGTTTAAACAAGCTAATTACTAATATATTAATCTTATAAATCTATCTATCCAATTAATACTTTAATACAGTAACAATATAGTATTTATTTTTTGTAAGAAAACATCTTTATAAGAAAACAACTAAATAAAAATTAAATTATTTTGTAATATAGCTAAAATGATATATGGAATAGAATATTTGAAGAATCCTTTATCTAGGGTCATCTGTAAAATCATATAATCCATCTGTTACTTTTTTTATCCATCCAGCTACTCTAAGAGCTGTCAGAGCCTCCTTTATTTTTTGTTCTTCAATTCCAGTTTTTTCCTTTATCAGTTGTGGATTAGCCCTGTTTTCCTCTTTTAATGCTCTTAGTACTTTTTCTTGGTTTTCAGATGGTTTGAAGTTTTTATCAACCATTTTCTTGTATTTTAGATAATACTATTTCTATCAAGATATTTAGTTTTTATCTACTAACTATTAGAACCTGTGTAGATACTTTCATATCGTTTTATTATATAGCTTTTCCCCAAATATGAAGTAATAAAAAACTGTCTTTTAAGCTTGGTACTCAATATCTCTCGAATATCTGTATCTCATTAATCTAAAAATATAAATCTAATATTTGATTCCTCAATACCACATCACCTATTAAAATAGATTCTATTTTTATACTTGATGATTACACCCCCCAATGAATTGGTTCTCAATTATTGTTTATCTTCATTTTTAAATATATTGTCACATTATTAAAGCCAGAAAAGAGTTATATAATATCACTAAAGAAAAAGGTCTTAACACCTCTAATTAAGATAAAATAAAATACAAAATATGAAACACGTTTTGGATACCCAAGAAATGACGAGGCATGAAATAGAATTAATACTAGATAAAGCTAGTGATATATCACCTACAAATTCTCTATCCGATAAAATACTTGCATTGTTATTTTTCGAACCATCAACTAGAACCCGAACTAGTTTTGAAGTTGCTATGAAAAGACTTGGAGGGAAGACAGTAAGGCTTGGAGAGTCAAGTAGTATAGAGAAAGGTGAAACATTAGCTGATACAGTAAGAGTAGTTGAAGGATACGCAGATGCTATAGTTTTAAGACATCCAAAAGAAGGGTCAGCAAGATTAGCAAGTGAGTTTGTATCAATTCCAGTAATAAATGCTGGGGATGGAGCTGGCCATCATCCAACACAAACATTATTGGATCTTTATACAATGAGAGAGGAAAAAGGAAGTCTAGATGGATTATCAGTAGGTATAATGGGTGACTTAAAATACGGTAGAACAGTACATTCATTAACTCTTGCATTAGCTAAATTTAATTGTAATCTATATTTTATATCCCCTCCAGAATTAAAACTACCAAATAGAATTAAAGCAGAAATATCAGATAATATAAAATACAAAGAAATAAAAGACATAAAAACTGAAATAGATAATCTTGATATTCTATATGTAACTAGAATACAAAAAGAAAGATTTCCAAACGAAGAAGAATATAGAAAAGTATCAGGGTCGTATAGGGTCACGGAAAAAACACTTGAAAACACTAATCTGATACTAATGCACCCTCTACCAAGAATAGATGAAATAGATCCTAAGATAGATGATAAAAAAGAGGCAAAATATTTCAAACAAGCTCATAATGGAGTACCGGTGAGAATGGCTGTCTTAGAAGAAGTAATGAAAAAAAATAAAAAATCCTCATAAACAGTCTAAAAAAATAGAAAATAAACACTAGTAAATTAAGTATCTTATTTATATTTTAAAAATAAAATTATACTTAAATATATTTTAAGACTTTATCATCAAAAAGATCTATATCAATTGTATAAATAGAGTTTTATTTATATAAAGAGTATAATAAATGGAAATATATCGGATCCATAAAAGAATAAAAAATAAAGAGGATTTGAGTAAAAAATGAACGAAATGGAAGAATTAAAAATAAGTTCAATAAAGAACGGAACAGTTATAGACCATATAAAGAGAGGGCAAGCACTAAATGTTTTAAGGGTTTTGGGAGTTGATGAAGATAGTAAGGAAGTTGTTAGTGTAGCTATGAACGTAAAAAGTAAAAAACTAGGAAAAAAAGATATTGTAAAAGTAGAGGGGAAAGAACTAAGTGAAGAAGAAACAGCGGTTATATCTCTTATATCACCTGATACAACTTTAAATTTAATTAAAGATTACGAAGTAAAAGAAAAGAAAAAATTATCACTTCCAAATTCAATTACGGGAGTTCTAGAATGTCCTAATCCAAACTGCGTAACTAATGCTGGTGAACCTATTAAAACAAATTTTGAGATACGAAGAAATGAAAAAGATTATAGGTTGAAGTGTTCATATTGTGGGACATTTATAGATGGGGAAATAACTAAACACCTTGGTCGATAAAATAAGGAGCTTTCAAATAAATTATTTTTTCTATTATTATATTTTTCTTAATATCTAAAATAATCTAAAATAAAAATATATAAATTTATTTAACAATTATTTAAAAATAATCTTCTATTTTTAAATATATAATAAAATTTTTTATTATTTTAAAATCTATATCTGATAAAATATAAATTCAGATAAATTTTTATATACATAATAGTTAAAAATAAAATATATAAAAAAAATAATAAAAGAGTGAATTTTCTTGATAAAAAATAAAAATATAAAAATATGACATGGGGCTCAGAAGCGGAATATCCCAACTCAAACATAGATATTCCAGACTTACCTGAACTAATTGAAAAAGGTGAACGCGAAAACATTGAATTCAAAGAAAGACTAGATCCTAAAATTCATTTAAAATCAGAAAAACTCCACTCACTAGCAGCTCAAATGAAACACAGAATATTAGAAGGAAGCGGCGTCGCAATATATGTTATAGGAGTAACAGATAATGGTGGACTAAAAGGAATAGAGAAAGAAATATATGAGAAAAGTATAGAAGTATTATCCAGTATAGCAACAGAAGCAGGCGCTGTAATTAAAGAAATTGAAAAACATGATGTACCAGATTCAAAAGGAAAAATAGGTGTAGCCAAGATAGTAGATACTGAAGAATCCGGAGAACACATCGTCATAGGTACAGCAGGACATGTAGACCATGGAAAATCAACACTAGTAGGTAGTCTCGTAACAGGCAACCCAGACAATGGAGATGCAAAAACTAGCTCCTATCTTGATATACAGCCTCATGAAAGAGAAAGAGGTCTATCAGCAGACCTATCATATGGTGTTTACGGATTTTCAGAAAATAATCCCATAAAACTCAAAAATCCACTTTCAAAAAAAGAACGTTCAGAAGTAGTAGAAAAAGCGGACAAACTTGTTAGCTTTATAGACACTGTAGGCCATGAACCATGGCTTCGTACAACAATACGCGGAATTATTGGAGGTAAACTAGATTATGGACTAGTAGTAGTTGCTGCAGACGACGGACCCACTAGCGTTACAAGAGAACATCTTGGACTCCTTTTAGCCACCGATCTGCCTACAATTATAGCTATAACAAAAACAGATATAGTAAATGAAAAAAGAATCAATGAGGTAGAAGAAGAAGTAAAACAGTTACTAAAAAATATAGGTAAAATACCGTATAAAGTTGAAAATAAAAAAATCCATAAAGTAATAGAAGAACTACCTATGGCTGTACCCATTCTAAGAACTAGTGCAGTTACACTACAAGGATTTGATAAGTTAGATAAACTGTTTAGACAGCTACCTAAAAGAAGAGAGGTGGGAGAAGGTGAATTTGAAATGTATATTGATAGGACATATCAAGTTACTGGAGTCGGAACTGTCGCAAGCGGGACAGTGAGAAATGGAGAAATAAAGTCAGGAGACACTATATATTTAGGACCAATGGAAGACGGGACATTCAAAGAAGTAGAAGCAAGATCCATAGAAATGCACTATAGGAGAGTTAGAAAAGCAAAAGCAGGTGATATAGTAGGTATAGCTATATCAGGAGAAGGAAAAAAAATTGAAAGAGGGATGGTGCTTTCATCAGAACCTAAAAATCCAGTAAAAAAGTTTAAAGCAGAAATTCTAGTACTGAATCATCCCACTAAGATACAAAATGGATATGAACCAGTATTACACCTGGAAACAGTTTCCGAAGCTGCAGTAATAAAACCTAATGAAGATTGTCTACTACCAGGTGAAAGAGGGAAAGCTATGATAGAATTTAAATACCATCCCTACGCAATTGAAAAAGGACAACGCTTCGTATTTAGAGAAGGGGAAAGTAAAGGAGTAGGAACAGTAACAAAAATAATTGAAAATACATAAAAATAAATTTAACAAAGATAAATACCTTTAAAAAAATAAAATATATCTATAAAAAAATTAAATTTCAAACAAAATTATTTACTCAGACCTAATTCCTTGAAAAGTCTCTCAGCATCATATGAAGTTTTTTCTTCTTTTTCACTGAGTACTTTTCTTTCTAATCTATCTCTAGCAATCCTCAAAGCTTGTTTAGCCCCATATCCTTCACCTGTAGCAGGGAATTTACCTTGGTCAGTATGGAGTAATATTCTAGCAAGTATTAGAGGCTGCCCCCTTTGATTTTCTTTATGTTTTTGTAATCTAACATGAGCATGTAAGATTTTCATGTCAGAATATTTCTTATCTATTTTTTCTATTAGTTCAGTCACCCAATCACGGTTAGTATCTAAAAGTTCAACATTAGTTATCTGAACATCCAAACCTTCTTCTTGCTCCCATGTCAATGACCTAAGAACATCAGTCTTAGTTATTATACCCATATTATCGCTATCTGTTACAACTAAAGAGGAATAATCCATATCTAACATTTTCTTAACTGCTTTATCTAAAGTTTTGTTACTAGCAATAGCCTCAGCAGGTGAACTCATAAAATCTCTTACAGGTATATCAAGCATTCGTTCCTGTTCACCTTTACCACCCTGTTTAACTGGTTCCTCCATACCTGACTTTTTCTCTCTATCCAGTGCTCTAATACTAAAACCTAATAAGTCATATAAACTGACAATTCCTTCAATTCTTCCATCTTCTTTAACTACCAACCTAGATATTCCATTCTCACGCATTAAATTTATAACTCTACCCATTTTATCATCAGTGTTTACAGAAATTAATCCCTCAGTATATACATCCTCTACAGTTAAAGCCTTAAGATGAGGTAGAACTTCTGAAAGAATGTTATCAGCTGTCACTACTCCCACAAGGGAATCATCCTCAAAAACAGGTAGAACTTTTAGATTGGACTCCACCATTAATCTGGAAGTTTCACGTACATCTTCATTAGGATCTATCCTAGGAGGGTGAACTAAAATAGATTTTAGTTTCTCTCCAGGCTTAACATGTGAAGATAGAAGTTGTCTCTGAGTAACTATACCTTCGATTTTTCCATCATCATCTTTACCCTGTACTATAACAGCTTTATTATTAGTTTCTTCAAAAAATCCTCCAAGTTTTGAAACACGGTCATCTGGATTAAATACTTTATATTCAGTGGAAATTAAATTCTTTATATCCATTGTAATAGAGTAGTTATCTCAAAACTTAAAAGGACCTTGAGAAAAAAATCCAATAACTAGAAATCAATTTTTAATAAGAAAACAAAATCTAAATCAAAAAAATATATACTTGTAATCTATAACAAACTAAAAAACAAAAAAGGATAAAAATAAAAAGCTAAACTTCTATAGTCTAATTTCCTTTAATTAAGAAAAATAGATCAAATTTAAGATATATAAATAAACTAATCAACAAAATATAAACTCAAAAATAAAACAGCATTATATAGTCCGTGTATTAAAGACGGAACAAATATATTATCAGTTCTTTCATAAGAAACACTCAATACCAAAGCAAGAGTGAAAACTATAAATATATATGCAATCCTTGAACCTCCCTAAATAGGTGTATAGTGAGCTACACTAAAAATTATACTAGCTATCAATATAGAATATATTGAATTAAAAGATCTTTTCAAAACTCCTTGAACTACACCCCTAAAAAGTAACTCTTCACCAGGACCTATCAATAAAAAGGAAATAGGTATCATAATCAAAAAAACTCCACGACTACCTCGTTGTTGAACAATATTAGTTGCGGATTCAACTCCAGCTTAAGTAAAAACAAAAATATTTTTTTCAAAAATATAAAATGATATTTATATATTATATGCAATAGCTAAGATTAAAAAATCTTTCAAAGTATTATTTTTTACCTAAAATGGAATATACTTTATTTTTACCAACTTCAACTCCAGGCTGGTTAAAAGGATTGATATTATATAATGATCCAGTCGCAGCTATAGCTATTTTATAAGTAAATAAAAGCTCCCCCATATCTTCTTCATTTAGCGTCATATTTATTTGTATACTTGGAACATCTGACCTAATAAAAGAATCCTGAGTTCCATAAAACTCAGCTTCTTTTACTTCCTTTAAGGTTTTACCTTCTAGATAGTAATCATCTTCTGGAATATTTTGAATTTGTTTTTCGTTCTTTTTTAGATCAGCATTTATTAGTGTAACCAATTTATCCATAGGTCCATCAACTAATAGCTGAAGTAAAGAGTGCTGATCTCTCGTTCCAAGAGCTTTAACTGGAGTAATACCTTTTCCTTCCTTCCCTAATGATTCTGCACATAATTGAGCATACCATTCAGTAAATGAATTAAGTCTTTCCGTATAGGGCATAATTACAGAAATAGGTTTTTCTAATTCATAATAAACAGACGCTAAAAGGTATCCTGGATTTCTTTTTATATCTTCATAACTACATTTTTTTTCTGCTTTTTTAGCTCCATCTAATATTTTAATTGGATCAGCACCTACAAAGGAAACAGGTAAAAGTCCTATAATAGACAATGCTGAATATCTTCCAGGGACTTCAGGAAATTCAACCAACTCTAAAGAACCTTCAACCCAGTTCTCTAGATCACCATTTTTTGTAGCTACTATTATATGGTTTTTCCAGTCTAGACCTTCCTCTATAAGAGCCTCTCTAATAGCAAGAAAATTATAAAGAGTTTCAACAGTTTCACCACTCTTTGAAACAACATAAAAAACTGTTTTTTCAAGATCTAAATCCAAAACCCAGTCTAAAATATCTCTATCTAGATTATCTAAAAAATAAGCTGTGTATTTTTGATCATCTTTTTTATATGGGAAACTAGGTGATAAAGCGTTAACAAGAGCTTTACCTCCTAAGGCACTTCCACCTATACCTACATTAACAAAATTATTAAAGTCTTTACGTAACTCTTGAGATAACTCTTTTATATCTCCCCCATCATATTTATCCAAAAGTTCCTCAAAGTTCCATGGACGATTATCTTGGATTTTTTCAACTCGCTTTTCCTCCTCTTCATTTAATAATCTCTCTAGATATCCATCATCTTGTATCTTAGATAAATCTATCTCCATACAGAATTGATATCGCTTAAAATCGCGCTAGCTGTTTCTTTTCTCCCAGCACCATGACCCTTCAAAGTTATCTTTCCCGCTAATTCTGTTTCAATTGAAACCACATTTAAAGTTCCTCTAACATTCAACGAACTTTCATTAGAAACTAATCTAGGAGCAACTTTTGCCTGATTTTTGTCCACTTCACCAACTAACTTTATTGTATGGTTAGATCGACGTGCTAGTCTCAAAGCTTCTGTACTAATCTCAGTTATACCTTGTGTATCTATATCATCTAGCTGTCTCGGTTCACCCAAAACGTTTGATATTATAGCACATTTGAAAGCGGTGTCAACTCCCTGAACATCGAAGCTAGGGTCACTTTCAGCAATCCCCATATCTTGGGCTTCACCTAGTACATGTTGATAGCTTAATTCTTCATCTAACATCCTAGTTAAAATAAAATTACATGTACCATTCAAAACTCCATTAACCCTCTTTATATTTTCGGCAAAATTCTGAAGAGTTTTAATTACTGGAATTGCACCACCTACGGTGGCCTCTAATTTTATTTGTACATTATTTTCATCAGCTAATTCTTTAAGCTCAGTATAATAATTTGCTACCGGACCTTTATTAGAAGTAACAACATGGGATTTCTCTTTTATAGCTGTCTTCATATAAGTAAGAGCTGGCTCAGAACTTAATGTAGTTGGTGTTGCTTCAATTAAAACATCATACTCTACTTGTTTCAACATATCTTCAAGATTTTCTTTCTCGCCAATCTCTTCATTTTGTTTTTTCTTCTTTAATAGATCCTCCGCTTCTAACCCATCTTGATCAACTAAAATACTTGAAGAATCTGCAACTATGACTATCTCTATATCAAGGGAAGACGAAGGGATCACCTCTACTAGTCCTTGTCCTACATCCCCAAAACCTGCTAGAGCAATCTTCATTAACGGTTTTCTTGGTATGGATCCATTTTTTAACTTCTCTTTTCCACTCAAAAACTAATAATATAAACTACAATCTACTCAACCAAAAAACGAAAATATGGAATAAAAAATACCTGTAACGAATTAATAATAAATTTAGTTTATTTACAAATATATAAAAGACATTACAAAACCCCCATATCTATTTTTTTATATTATTCTTATTTTTTTATCTATAAACTTTTATCTAGGATATAAAAGAGTAAAAGTATTATTTTTGAATTTTGAAGGTTTCGGACTTCATCTTGGAATGAGACTTCACCCATAGTTCACCTAGATGCGATAATTTAGTTTTATGATTTCTACCTTTTTTAATCTGTTTTACATATCCTTTATCGCATAAAGATCGAGTATTATATATAACTTTAGATCTAAATGCATCAGTCATTTCTTCATTTAGTTCTTCTGCCAATAATTCTGCTAGCTCACTAACAGACTTTACTTTACCTTCATTATTTAGTTTTAAGAGTATATGTTTTTCAAAATCACTCACCTCTTTTAATGGTTCAGTAGGTATTTCAACGATATGGGATCCCTCAAACTCTTTAGCTCCAACTGTAGTTCCTCTTTCATCAAATTCACGTATAAGTGAAGATGCACTTGAAAGTCGTTTTTCAAGTTCATTTTGTAATTCCTCCGAAAAATCTCCACTATCTAGCTCTTTTAAAAATGAAACTACTTTTCTTAGTTCTTCAGCAAGCTCTGTTTCCAGATACCGCTCAGGAGCAGTATAATATACATGTATTCTGTCTCTTGCATCTTGTTCTATCATTAAAGTACGAGAAGCTGAAGCTAATGCAAACGAGACAGTTCTAGGCATTGCACTGATATTTAGAAAAACCTCTCTTCCAGCTTCAAGTTCCCTTTTAATTAAACAGTAGGATAAGGAAAACATAGAATCATAGTCATATACATCGTCTATAACAACAATTTCAGTTTCAGCATCCAGTAAAGATCTAAGATCCTCTTCCACTCTACGAGATACCCAATCAACAACATCTTTTCCCTCTAATTCTTCTAAATCTCGTTCATCTAGTTTTTCCCCCAGGTTTTCATCTTCTGCACGTAGAAGTATTGCCTTATCTACCTCTATTTTTTCTCTAACTAGGGGAGCAATAAGCCTATCATAGTCAAAACCCACCGGAATTATGTGTACTTTTTCCATTAACCAATTTTCGTTCTCTTATGTTTAAACAGTTCCACCACTTCTTCACCGTCAACATAAATAAAATTATTTTTTGATGCATATTCTTTCGCTTTTGGTGGTGTCAATGCCTCACCTGTTTTATCATCTAACATTTCACATATTACTGCTGCAGGAGCAAGACCTGCCTCTTGTACTAGAAAAACACTCATTTCAGTATGGCCTTGGCGAGAATTTAAAAGTCCTTCATTAGCACGTAATACAGGAACATGTCCAGGTGCTTTGAATTCCTTGGCTAGAAGTTCTTCCCCTGATTCTATATTATCAGATAATTTTTTCTGATATTTCTCAGTTAATACAGTTTTAACAGTTTCTGCCAGTTTTCTAGCTGTTTTAGATCTATCTTTATCAGTAATTCCCGTATAAGTGGATCTATGATTAAGCCACATAGAAAACGTTGAATATCCATATTCTGATTTTTCTATAAATTTAGGATTAATTATATCTTTAGCAAATCTAAGACCTAATTTTTCTGCTGCTTTAGGGTGTACAGAGACGCAGACTAGTCCCCCAGCATCATTTCTTAGTCTTGCTATATTTTCTGAAGTTATATTTTCAGCTGGATAGACCATGTCGACTTCTCCCTCCCTCTGGTCAAAATCATATATTAAAACAGGCCTACCCTTTTTTAGTTCTTTTAATATATTTTTTAATTTATCCATAAATAATTATGTATATTAATTTTTTATATATTTATTTTAATTTTTACATAATTCCCTTCATTGATATTTAATTCATCAAGTAATTTAACTGGAGATATTAATTCTATAGTTGATCCGGAATGATGAGTTCTTTCAGGCTCTATAATATGTCCCTTTACTTCTTTTTCATTTTTATTATTTGTTATTATAGCTGGATAACAAGTAGCTGCACCATAACTTCTCTCTTCGTCTTCCCATTCATCTATTCTTACCCCATCTATATTAGAAAGCGATTTTTTTCTTTTCACACTTTCCTCATTTAAATCAATATTAAGAGTGCCAGGGAAAGGTTCATATCCCAGTTTCTCTCTAAATTGTTTTGCATATCCTTCAAGTGATATATAATACTTACCTTCACCCATACCGGTAGTTACCTCTCCCAACATCTCTATTGGTTTTTTAGACTCAAAGATCCTCCTGTAATCCTCATATTGCTTTCTAAGTTCCTCCATACCTTTTCTAGTTATATCAATCAATTGACCATCTGATTTGGCTTCTCTTTTTACTAATTTTAGTTCCTCAAGCTGTCTCAACCTCCTTGAAACAGTTTGTTCGCTAGTATTTAGTCCTTCAGATAATTCTGAACAAGTCGTTTTTACACCTGTTTTTCCACCTTTAAGAGCAAGTAACTTTAACGCTGCTAGCTCTTCCGGCTCAATCACCATTTTCATTTTTGGTATGTATAACGAAAATGGAATACAAAACTTTTTCTATACTCTCCCATATATTAATTTTAAATATTAAGGGCCGGTAGCTTAGTGGTTTAAAGCGCCGGGCTCTTAACCCGTAGACCGCGGGTTCAAATCCCGCCCGGCCCGTAAAAATACATTATCGAATATTAAGATATCGGCTAAAGATAGGTGAATTCTAAACATAGGAGAGTCAAACAAATATAATGATAGAATTCAGTATAAAAGCATATAAAAACATAATAAGACACGCAGAAGAAGGAGAACCATTCGAGATATGTGGTATATTAGGGGGAGAGAAAAAAAATAAAAAAAAGGAAGGTAAAAATGCAAAGATAAAAAATATATATAAGATAGAAAACATAAGCGACACCCCTAAAACAAACTATTTAATGGAGCCAGAGCAACAGTTAGAAAAAATAGAAAAATTAGAAAAAAAGGAAGAACTAATTGGTTTCTATCATTCCCACCCTAAAGGTCCTTATGGGCCTAGTGAAACAGACAAAAAAAGAGCAAATTGGCCAGATCATTACTATATAATTATATCTTTTTCAACCAATAATAAAGGAAAAAAATTAGAAAAAAAAGAAAAAATCAACATAAAAGATAACGCATCAATAGGAGCATGGAGATGGACAGGAGAAAAATTTATAGAAGAAAAAATAAAAGCTGTACCTTAAACAACAGTAAACTATATTCACCTTAAATTATAAATCCTATTTTGGTCTTTAATATGTTTGGAGATTTATGTTACATTTAATTCAGACTACTACTATATTCGCTGGTAATAAGTCTTCCACCAAAAAGATAAAAAATAATTATTATTAAATGATAGTAATCGATTGATTTTTCCTTTTAGCGGCTAGAATTGATACAATGGCAATCATAAAAATACCTGCAGTCCTCAGTCAAAAAGGAAGCTCCCAAGAGGTGGAGGTTGAAGGAGATACAGTACTAGAAGCATTTAAATCCTACACAGATAAATATAGTTCAGAACTTGAAGAAGAAATATTAGAAGACGGAAAAATCAAAGAATACATAAATGTATATGTAAACGGAAAAGATGTGAGAAATATAGATGGAATAAATACAAGAGTAGGTGAAAAAGATGAAATAAGAGTTATGCCTGCAGCAAGTGGAGGATGTATCCTAGTATAAAAGCATCAGTACCACTTTTAAACATGTTTTACACTAGTACTTTATCTATACTAAATTTTTAGCGTTTCTTAGAGAAGCACGAATATGTTTATCAACATCTTGATAGACAGAATGCTGATGTCCAGGATGCATTTCTTTAACTCCATCTTCCACATTTCCCAAAACTTTTTCTATACTATTAACTAATTTTTGAGGGTCTCCCTCAGGGAAATCAGTTCTTCCAAAGGATCCTCCAGCAAAAATCAGATCACCTGGAAAAAGCACACCATTTTCATAGTTATAAAGACATATATGGTCATTTTTATGTCCTGGAGTATGCATAACTTCAAAGTTATTCCCAGCTCCTTTAAATATATCACCATCTTTCAATTCATGGTCGATACCATCAAACGATGGATCATATCCCCACACATCTATTCCAAACCGTTGTTTTATTGGTTTAAGCTGTCCAATATGATCAGGGTGTGTATGTGTTATAAGAATTTTATCTAATGAAGTTGTTTCATTTTCTATTCTTTTTATTATTTCTTCTTCACGTCCAACATCAACTAAGAAAGAATTCTCAACTAAAAAAACATTTGAGGACATTGGATCCTGTCCAAGATTCTTTATGTCCATATATCTAATAAGTTAGGAAAGAAAAATGCATTCCGTTATAAAAAACATATATATATTAAATATAAAATGTCCAGGAAAAATAGTTATTTGGGGAAAAAGCCAAAAGGAATTAAAAAATCTCAAAAATAATATCGAAAAAGAACTTGGAGATATCTACAAAGAATCTAAAAAAATTGATAAAAAAAGGAAAAAGAAAATCAACAAATCATATATAAAAGATGTCTATAACGGCATAGAATCTTCTAATAGGAATATATATACATCAATGAATGAGCAATGTACTACATTAGTTGATGATAAAAGCTTTCTATCCAAAAAAATTAGAAAAAAATATCAAAGGAATTGATTTATAGATATTTAGACATAGTAGAAAATAGAAAAAATAAATTCTATAAAAAAGAAATAGAGAGAAGTATATCAAATATATACCCTATATTAGATGAACATAATTGTTTCAATCTAATAAAAAATACATGGAAAATAGTAAAAAAAGAAAATAAAATAAAAAACAAAAGTAATATCTCTATTAATAATGTCAATAAAGGAAAAGAATTTGAAAGATTCTTCAAAAAATTATGTGAAAAAAGAAATTTTGAACACTATAGAGGTAAAAAAGCCTTAAAGAAATTTTTTCCAGAAAAAATAAAAAAAGTAAACGGTTTAAAAGGTATACCTGACTTTTTTATTAAAAGAAATAAACAAAAAAAGTTTGTTGAAGAATGGAGTCCTAACGAAGACTGTTTTGTAGAAATAAAAAGAGGGAATAGTAAACTAGCAAGAAACCAAAAAGAGACTATAGCTAAACTTAAAAGCTTGGGTTTTAGTGTATATGTCTTTAGAGGAAATCCGAAAAGATATTCTTTTGAAAAAAGATAGAAGGGAAATTAAATTATTTTTAGCTAACTAATTTTATGTATGGAATATGAGGAAGTTGGATTAAAGGTAGGTTTGGAGATACATCAACAACTTGATACATCTACTAAACTCTTCTGCACATGTCCAACCAAATTGAGGGAGGTTAAAGAAGCTAAAGAAGAATTTGTAAGATATCTTAGACCTTCAAAAAGTGAACTAGGTGAGATAGATAGGGCTGCGTTAGAAGAAAGTAAAGTAAAAAAAAGGTTTAGATATAAATCATACGATTCTACATGTCTTATAGAAGAAGATGAAGAACCTCCAAGAAAACTAGATCAAGAAGCTTTAGAGATTGCTCTAGAAATATCTGGATTACTTGATATGGATCCAGTAGATCAAGCACACGTAATGCGTAAGATAGTTATAGATGGTTCAAATACTACAGGTTTTCAACGTACATCTTTGATTGCAACAAATGGTAAAATAGATACGCAAGAAGGTGAAGTTGGCATAGATAGTTTATGTCTAGAAGAAGAATCTGCCCGTAAATTAGAAAATACGACTGTTAGTGATCAAGAAGAAATTATTTATTCTCTAGATAGGCTAGGTATTCCGCTTATAGAAATAGGTACAAAACCAGATATAAAGACACCAAATCAAGCCCAAGAAACAGCAGAAAAATTAGGGGAAATTCTACGTTCCACATTAAAAGTTAAAAGGGGGCTTGGAACTATACGGCAAGATCTTAATGTATCTGTTAGAAAAGGATCAAGGACTGAAATAAAAGGTGTACAGGATCTTGACTCTATAGGCGAAATAGTAGAAAAAGAAATGGAAAGACAAATAACCTTATTAGATATATCCGATAAACTCAATAAAAAGAATGCAGATATAGGGGAATCCAAAGATATATCATATATATTTGAAGATACAGATTCAGATATAATTAATAAAAATCTTGAGTCAGGAGGTATAGTTAAAGGAATATTAGTTAGGGGATTTAAAGGCCTTTTAGGTAGAGAGATACAGGAAGGAAAAAGACTAGGAACAGAGATGAGTGAAAGAGCGCAAAAAAGAGGTGCTGGAGGTATATTTCATACTGACGAACTACCAAAGTATGGAATAAAACAAGATGAAATAGATAAAATCTTTGAAGAATTTAATGCTAAAAAGGAAGATGCTGTAGTATTTGTAGCTGATTCAGAAAAAACTGCAAATAAAGCAATAGAAGCAATAAAAGAAAGAGCATCTCAAGCAATGCAAGGTGTTCCTGAGGAAACTAGACAAGCAAACGATGATTCTACAACTAGTTATCTTAGACCCCTACCTGGTGCAGCTAGAATGTATCCTGAAACAGATGTCTCTCCAGTAGACCTTCCTAAAAATATACAGACTCCTCCGTTATTAAGTGAAAGAGCTGAACAATATAAAAAAGAACATGGACTAAATAAAGATCTCGCTGAAAGAATAGCATTTGGGGAAAAAGTAAAAATATATGAAAAAGCAGTAAAGAAAGGAATTAATCCAATGCTTATTGCTCAAACACTTGAAAATACTTTAATAGAATTAAGAAGAGACGGAATAGATGTTGAAAAACTAGAAGATGATGATATACTAAAAGTTTTAGAGCTAGTAGAAAAAGATGAAATCGCTAAAGAAGGTGTGCCAGATCTTTTAAGATCAGTTTCAGAAGGTAAAAAAATAGATAAAGCAATAAAAGAACTGGGTCTAGATAGTGCTGGAAGAGAGAAAGTTGAAGAGGTGGTTGACAAAATTATCGAACAAAATAAAAACATGGTTGAGGAAAAAGGACAGGAAGCATTTGGTGCTTTAATGGGGGATGTTATGGAAGAATTGAGAGGTAAAGCAGATGGTGAAGTAGTTTCTGAGGTATTAAGAGAGAGGCTTTCATGAATATTCTAGAAATCGTTTTTTCAGCTTTTTGGCTTATGGTTCCACCATATATTGCAAATAGTTCAGCAGTTGTTTTCGGTGGGGGTAAGCCAATTGATTTAGGTTTTGAATGGAACGGAGAAAGAGTTTTAGGAGATGGTAAAACATGGAGAGGTGCTATAGGAGGATTTATCTCTGGCTTTATCGTTTCTCATATCTTTAATTTTATTAATAATAATATAGCTTTAACATTACCTATATTTCCTTTAATAGCCTCTATATCTCTTCCATTAGGTGCGATTTTAGGAGATATATTAGCAAGTTTTATTAAAAGAAGAATCGGACATTCTAGAGGTGAACCTCTTATTGGTATAGATCAATTAGATTTTGTAATGGGGTCATGGATACTAACAATTATACTAGCTCCGATATGGTTTCAGGAGTTCTTTACTCTGTATATCCTCATTGCAATAGTATTTATGACCCCATTAATACATTTTTCAGCTAATCTATTAGGTTATTCAATAGGTATAAAAAAAGAACCATGGTAGAGTTAACAAATATAATAAAAGATTCAGTCCTATACGGTGAATTCACTCTTTCAAGCGGTAAAGAAAGTAATTATTATATAGATAAATATAGATTCGAAACTAACCCTCGAGCTTTAGATATAATAGGTGAACATATAGCAGATAAAATAAAAGATATAAACGCTAAAAAAATTGGTGGGGTTTCACTGGGGGGAGTTCCCTTAGCCGCTATAGCAAGTGTGAAG
>JAHENH010000056.1 GCA_018609935.1 Halobacteriales archaeon
AGACAAAAATAAAGATATATATAATCTATCTATAGATAAAGAATCTGTAGCTCCAGGACAAAACCTTTCTATAGAGAGATATGGAGAATGTGTAGCCGGTCTTTCACTAGAAGAAATACCAGATCAATTTAGTCTTATATCACAGGATTCAACTGGGTTTTTTGCAGCATTCGACAACGACAATGATGGACATAATGAAAGCATTGGTTGGGCTTTTGAGACAGTACAGCCTTCTGTTTCTTCAAAGGCTATATTTAGTGTATCTAGCAATATAGAGCTTGGAAGTTATAGTTTTGTGGCTGTAGCAAAAAACAAGTCTACCATTAGAGAAAAATTTAATATATCTATAGCGGAGACTGGATCGATTATAGATAGTTATGACGAAAACAATAATGGACGGATAGATAGCAGCGAAATTAGAAATGCTATACAGGATTTTTTATTTAATGATTCTTTAAATAGGGATGATTTGCAGGTTTTGATTAAGGATTTTGTTTTGAATAGCTAGTTTTGTTTTAGTTCTTCTATTTCTTCTATGCTGTCTATGGTGTCGAATGTTTTTTCTACTTTGTTTGGGATTTGTGAGCTACAATCAGGGTTGTCACATTCTATTATCAAACCAGTTTTTTTAGAGATATTTATTAGATTTTTTAGTGAGAGGTTTTGTTTTTTTCTTGATCTATTCTTTTTTCTATGTTTAGGTTTATATAATTTTTTTCTTGTTTTATGTATGTTTTTGTTTATCTTTTTTCTTTTTTTAGGAAAATTTTATAGTTCTAAGTCTTGGTTTTTTTCAATTTCTAATATATCTTCAATTTCTATATTTTCAAGTAGGTTTTTTAATTTATTTGTAAAACTTGAATTACGTTCTTGTTCAAATTTTTTTGCAAAGTTTTCCATTTGGTTAGTAAAATTATTTTCTAATTTTTTTGAGATGGCCTCTATTTGAGTATTAAAATCTTTTAACGTAGGGTATTCGTATTCATCGCCTTTTGGTTCGAGTTTTTTTGCTAATTCTGACAGGTCTTCATCGTTTTCGTTTTTCATATTTAATTTGCTAGTATTATTGTTATTTACAATAAGTCTTCTTGTTCAAATACAGTTGTTTTTATGAATTTTCTTCTATCAAAATATTTTCTATTATATAGGTGGTTTGAAGCCAAAAGATTAAAAAAATAAAATTAATCTCCACAGAATTCTTCCAATCTATAAAACCTATCAGTAATTCTTTTATTAATTCAAATAACTTTTAATAAAAAAATATTTAATCTTTTATAATGGAAGATATAATTCAAGTTTTGCATATAGATGACAAACCAGATTTTACAGAACTAACAAAACAATTTTTAGAAAAAGAAAACGAAAACATCCAAGTCACCACTGAAAACAGTGCCAAAGATGGACTTGAAAAACTTAAACAAAAAAATATAGACTGTATAATTTCAGACTACAAGATGTCAAATACGGATGGATTAGAATTTCTAAAAAGGGTACGTGAAAACCACCCAAATCTTCCTTTTATATTGTTTACAGGTAAGGGGTCAGAGGAAATAGCAAGTAAAGCTATATCAGCTGGTGCAACTGATTATCTACAAAAACAAGGTAGTAGTGATCAATATACAATTCTAGCAAATCGCATCAAAAACGCTGTTGATACATACCACTCAAAAAAAGAATTGAAAGAAAAAAACAGAGAATTAGAGACATTGATAAGTAACCTTCCTGGAATAATTTATAGATGTGAAAATACTCCAGAATGGCCAATGAAAAGAATAAAAGGGAAAATAGAAGAAGTTGTTGGGTATATACCAGAAAAAATACGAAATAATGAAATACTCTATGGAGAAGACATAATACATCCAGAAGACAAAGACAAAGTATGGAAAGAAGTACAAGAAGCTATATCTGAAAAAAATTCATTTGAAATAACATACAGAATAAAAACTAAAAATAATAATATAAAGTGGGTATGGGAAAGAGGACAAGGAATATATGAAAATGGAGACCTGAAAGATATAGAAGGCTTCATAACAGATATAACAAAACTAAGGAGACATAAGGAAAACGTTGAATATCAGCGGTCTGTTCTTGAGTCCGTTATTGGAACTGTAGATAGTGGAGTTTTAGTGGTTGATAAAAACCGCGAATTTTTCACATACAACCAGCAATTTGTTGAGATGTGGGACATACCCGATGAAATAGTAGAAGCTGAGGATGATGAAAAGGCGTTACAGTCAGTAGTTAATAAGGTTGAAGACCCAGAAGAGTTTCTAGAAAAGGTTGAATATTTCTATGATAACCCCAAAGAAACAGGACACGATTTAATATATCTTTCTGATGGACGAATCTTTGAACGATATACTGCGCCAGCAAAAACTGAAGATACTTATTATGGTAGAGTCTGGACATTCAAAGACATAACAGAAAGAAAGAAACATGAAAAAGAACTTAGATTTTTTAAGGAAATAGTAGATAATGCAGGGACAGGTATAGTAGTAATAAATAGGGATGGAAGGTTTGAGTATGTAAACAAGGCCTATGCAGACATATTTGATACAGAAAAACAAAAAATAGAAGGTATGGATGTATGGGATGTAAACCCTGAATTTAAAAAAGAACTATTTGAAGATTATTGGAATTCATATAACCAAGGAGAAGTAAAAAAAAGAGATGCTATAAATGAAATTAATGATAGGAAGGTTCCTGTAGAAATAATTACAACAAGAGAAAAGATACAGGGGGAGCCATACAACTTTGGGACTGTATCGGATATAACAGAACGTAGAAAACGGGAGAAAGAACTTAGAGAGGAACGTGCGTTGACAAAAAGTATTTTTAGATCTATACCTGATCTTGTCTTTGCTTTTGATACAGATGGGAATTTTTTAAGAATAGCTGAAAGCAACATAGAAGTTACAGGTTATACAAGGGAGGAACATGAGGATTTATCGCCAAGGGATTTCTTTGAGGGAGAAGACAGAAAAAAAATCACGAAAGCTATATATAGGAGTTTAAATAGTGGTGAGCCACAAAAAATAGAGGCGGATCTAGTCACAAAAGATGGGGAAAAAATACCCTATGAATTCAGTGCGTCTAGAATAGAAGATGAAAATGGAGAAATACTTGGTATAGCAGGTATAGGACACGACATAACAGAACACAAAGAATATGAAGAAGAACTTGAAAGATATGAAAGGATTATAGAAACAAGTGGTGATCCAGTATATACATTAGATAAAAATGGTTGTTTTACATTTGTAAATGAAGCATATGAAGAACTATCAGGATATTCTAGAGAGGAACTAATTGGAGAACATGTTTCGATATATATGGATGAAAGTGATATAAAGAAGGGTAAAAGAAAGATAAAGGAATTACTAGAATCTGAGGAGGGAACAGGAACTATTGAAATGGACATAATAACCAAAGATGGAGAAAGAAAACATACGGAAGCACATATTGCAATATTACCATTTAAAGAAGAATTTAGAGGTACTATAGGAATAATAAGGGACATAACGGAACGTAGAAAACGTAAAAATAAGCTAAAACGACAGAAAAGAGATCTTGAGAGGAAGAATAGGCATCTGGAGGATTTTGCAGGTTTAATATCACATGAACTACGTAATCCATTAAATATAGCACAGATGAATCTGGATTTTCTTGAAGATAAAAAACCAGTACAAAAAACAAAGAATTCTCTAGATAGGATAGAGGAGATTATTGATCGTCTTTTAATGTATACCAAGATGGGAAAATCAATAGAGGAAACACATACTGTAGAGCTAGATAGGATGGCGAGAAATTGTTGGAATACTACAATATCCACAGATAGTTGTAGTCTATTGATAGAGGATGAGATAGAGTTTGAGGTTGATCCTAAGATGGTAAGACATCTACTGGAAAATTTATTTAGAAATGCAATAGAACATGGAGAAGCATCCACAATAAAAATAGGTAAAATAGAAAACGGATTCTATATAGAAGACAACGGCACAGGAATCCCAGAAGACAAAAGAAAAAAAATATTTACCGTAGGATATTCCGATAAGGGAGATACTGGTCTTGGTCTAGCCTTGGTAGAACAGATAGTTATAGGACACAACTGGAATATATCTCTAGTGGAAAGTTCTACTGGTGGTGCCAGATTCGAAATCACCAATATACAACCCAAATAAACACATATATATTAAGAATTAAGTATAGTTATAGTTGCTTGGATTGACAGAAAACATTGGAATATATCCAATGAAAATATATGGTATTTCTTGATACGTTAAATTGGTTAGCTAGAAAACTTACTGATCCTTACTTATCATACATCTCTTACAGGGAATTTTCCTGTATTTATTTTTGAGATGTCTATTTTCATTTTCTTAGTATTTCTAATTTATTTTTTGTTATTGATTTTTGTTTTGTTTCATTTATGGGTATAATTGAGACAAATATTTTTATTAGTATTTTTGTTAATAATTTTGTTGTTAATCTGTTTTTTGTGGTTTAGATGTGTGCGTTTTTTACAGTATCCGTACAGTCTGTGCGTAAACCCAACCTTTTAAGTATTAAGTATGTATGTGCGGATAGACCAATGAATATAGCATTTTATACACGGGTATCAACACAGGAACAAAACCTATAAAGACAGATAGATAAAATCCAGGAATATACAGAGAAAACCTTTGATGGGTATACTCCAGAGCTCTATAAGGATAAGGCTACAGGTACAGAAACCACACTATGGAATATCACCAAAAATTAATGGATAGGACTGCTGAAAAACTCAAACAAAATAGTTGTGAGCTACACATAATAGATGAAGGTATAATAATGAAGCCGTTGATGATGATCCATCTGCACTGAAACCGGACGCCACTTGGTTTAAAGAATAAATTATAAAGTGGTGAAAGTTTTGGTGCGTAGGACTTTCGGGTAAAGAAATAATTAAAGCACTACAAAAGTTTGGTTTTTATAAGGACAGACAGAGAGGAAGCCATGTATCACCTAAATAGATATTTTCTTCATTGGTTAACTTCGTATTTAATTTTTATATAGCGTTTTTTGATTTAAGGATTTTGTGTGTTTTTGGTGCTAGGTTTCTAGTCTTTGTTAGTAAAGACAAAAAACTATTAGCAAAACCCAACAAAAAACTAAGAAATACACAATACAATAAAGATTACATCATAAACTAGGTTCCAACCTATACACCCCACATAAAAAATATAAAAAAATAATGAATAACCATCCAATATAACGTTTACAAATACATAAACCAAAAATCGTTATATAAAACCTAATAGATCATATCATTTTTGAAGAATGCATAGTAAATTTTTCTTCAAATAAAAAGACTAATACAATATAGTATAGCGATTATAAAAGATAGTTTATATTTTTATATCACATATATCTTTCCCTCTATATCTTATAATAAAAATATGATTATTTCATACTTTCACGTTTAACTTAGTTGTATGCTAGAAGTCTGACTTAGTTTTATTCATACTGTTTCATACAAGTTTCATATGGCTAGGATTACTGTAACTATTGAGGATAAACATATAGAGTTCATAGATAATCATACTAAATATGATAGTAGATCAGAAGCTATAAGAGAAATTATAAACAGATATGAGGAACTTAAAGAGAATATGAATAAATATGAATCTAGGATAGAAGACCTTGAAAAAAGCCATACTGAGAAGGTGGAAACTATAAGAGAGGAATATGAAAAGCAATTACAGGATCTTGAAAGTGAGTATGAAGAGAAAATTGAGAAACTTGAAGGTAAAATAGATCAGAAGGACCAGACCATTCATAATCTTTCTAGTCAGCTACAGCAATCTAGAGAGATTCAGAAAAGAACTGGTTTTGTGTCTAAAATTAGGAATTGGATAAATCCTTAAAGTAGATTTAGAAAAAATATGATAATTTATGGAAAGTAATGTTTGAAGTGGAGTCTATTTATCGTATTCTTCAGGTTATAGGTTTATCTCTTCCTGCTATTGCTCTTGATATGACAGTTTTAGTAGAAATACATATGATTACTGGTATAAATATTGCTCCTATTGCTCCTTATTCAGATATGAATGAAGGTGAGAGTTCAAATGATAGAGAGATAAAGGGTGAACATTATACTTATCGGTTAACAGATGCAGCAAGTCAAACTGATTTTGCCTTATCTTTATTTAGTTTTACTGTACTTCTTTTTAGTTCAATTATTTTAATTATTTCTTTGTTTATTCATGTTATGTATATATTAGGAGTTATTTTTACAATAATAGGGTTTGCATCTCTGATTTTAAGTATAGGTATAACTCTAAAAAATAATATTAAAAATATATTGAAAAATGACAGAAATAAATGAGATATCTATTAGTCCACAAAAAATAATCAAGCGTAATCTAGATATTATGAAAGACAGTGATATGGAATATGATAGAATTGGTGATCCATTAAAAACAAGAAAAAACATCAAGAGTAGAAATAACCAAAAAAATCTACAAAAAGTTATAGATAATTTTCCATTTGATGAAAATCTTCCCAGTCAATGCAGTTTTTGGATGCATGCACTTGTCGGTAAACATTTTTTCCCTGATGGTAACCATAGAACTGCTATCCTGACACTTAGAGGCATACTTAAAGCTAATAATATTGAACCCTGGGAAATAAAAGAAAAAGAAATAACCAATGTGGTAAAAAAATCTAAAAAAGCCCGTAGAAACCTATCTATAAATATGGGAAATATCTATCAAAAAGACAGACTGTTTAATGTTTGGAAAGAATACCTTGATAAATATTATAAATAAAAAATAGGATTATTATTTTTTTGTCTTTTAGGCTTTTTTTATGTCTATTTCAACTTCCCCTATCGCTTTATAGATTTCCTTGTTTTCCTCGAAATCTTTATCCATGAATTCTTCTATTTCATCTTCTTTCATGTTGTTAAAAGTTAGGGTTAGGGAGTTTATAAATATTTCCAACCATAGAAAAATAGCCATAGATGTACTGATATTTTTGGGTTTTGCCATACCCATCCAGCATTTTTTATAAAGCCTTCAAATCTGTCACCATGTTTAAAGTCTACATGGTTTTTATGGCGAAAACTCCATTATCATCTTATAGTAAACCATAGTAATGTAAAATTTGTTATAGGGAACCGAGCTATTCGAAGACGGAGTCTGCTGTTGCTGCACCGATTACGCTGAAGATTGCTCCTATTGTTACAGCTTTTACAATAGTAGGTAGCGATGCTTCAAACACGGTAGGGACATCAAACAAAAAAATTACAACAGCAACTGAAAGAAAAGAGATAAGAACTAACGAGATAAATCTTATTGGTAGGCCCCATATTGATTCTTCTCGATCTGGGTTACGTTCATCAACTGCTCTATACAGAGTTACATATCCAATAGTTAATACTATCAAGACTGTGATTATCCATTGTATCCAATTCATTGAAGACGCGATCAACCAAACTTCCTCGGTTATAACAAAAGGAGTGGAAAAAATAAAACCTCCAACTATCTGTTGTGCTAAATCATCGGCACCAAAAATACTTACAGTGGAAAACTGATGTATAGTACTGATGATCTTTTGAAAAAGACTGTGTTCATCCTCAGAATCAGCTGCATCCTTTTTTCTAGGATTCTCCATAGACAATACCTCCAAATATACACCCAAGATAAATATCATTCCCGAAAACTGAATCCTATATCTTCTAAGCTTGGGATATAACACCAATATAACTATGAATGAAAAACAAAAACAGATATATAGATACCTAAAAGAAAAAGCAGGTAGTGGAAAAAAATTCTTCAAAAGTAAATACATGAAAAAGAGACCTTGATATAATAGAAATGACAGACAAAAAACAATACAGAATAACAGAAAAAGGAAACGAATATTTTCAATATTGGGAAAACATCTACCTATAGATATTACAGGACCTCTATAAACAATACCCAAAATATCTTTGTTAATTATTAGTGTTTTTGTGTATTTAGTGGTCATATACTACACAGTTTTTTCTATAAAAGTATCCGTAACAAATATGTATAAATTATATCTATAAAATAAACAAGACTTAGTTTATGTCTGGAACAGAGAAAAATGTTGCTGGATATATCAGAGTATCTACAGAACAACAAAAACAAGATGGATCCCATAAAAGACAAGAACAAAAACTGAAAGATTGGGCTAAAAACAAAAACTATAATATAGAGTTTTTTAGAGATATAGATGTTATTGTATCTAAACAGAAGGAAGAATTAGAAAATAATTAATCATCTGGTAGTGATGGATCCTCTTTAGATACTATTCTTATATTTTTTCCTTCTTCTGTGATCTTAATATTCTTTTCTGTCATAAGTATTAATTTAAGAATATTCTTTAAATACTTAACCTAAGAAAACCGTAGGATTCCAGTAGATTTCAGAACCATGAATGCTGGAAACGCCACAAGGTTCTAGTTGTTCCCCCTTCTAACTTTTAATATGTTTAAGTGTCCAAAATGTGGCGAACCGATTGAACTAGAAAATGTTCTAATAATCCAAAATTTAATAGATCTCGATTTGTTTACCATGGATGAATTGGAAAGAAAGCTGCGTTTGGAAGAACAAAAACACAAAAACGACATTAGAAATATGAACTATCATAAGTATACGGATTTGTTGAGGGAGTTTGGTAAAGCTGACAGTGTTGAAAGAAAGCGTGAGATCCAACGTGAGATAAAATATTTAGAAGAAGAAATGAATGCTTTTAAGGACGAGAACACCGACAGATAAGGCCCTCAAAGATGGTTAGTTTAATAGAATTACTTGAAGATTAAGGTAAGCAGCAAATATTATCCAAGATAAGTAAGGAAAAAGCAAGTATGTAGCAGTTTTGTTCTCTCTGTAGAATTCAATCACGATTAAAGCTGTAAACCCTATCATCAATAATATAATTATGAAGCCGTAGACAGGTGCTTGACTGCCGAAAAATACAGGTGTCCAGATATAATTAAGTGCTAATTGGACTATAAAGTATGATTTTGCCTTTATATTGAAGCCTTGTTTGAAAGTGATGTAACCAGAAACCCCTATAAGAGTATATAAGATTGTCCATGCAATAGGGAATACATAGTTTGGCGGTGTAAGAGTAGATGTTTGGATGGTTTGATACCATTGTCCTGGCATTCCAAAGATGCCTGAGAGTATCCCTAATCCATTGACTACTATTATTGCTAAAATTACTTTGATTGGATTTTTAGTAAGGTCCATGTCTATTTTTTGGTTTTTTGTTTTCTTTATTTATAAAGTCAATAGACAAGGCTCCCAAAGTTGCTAAAACACGAGAAAGGTTTTGTAGTTAATTTAGCGGAAGTGAATCCACGACATACTCACCACGCTTTGCGTCGGTGGCGACCATCGCCCCTTCTCCTCTGCCGGACTTGCCATCCAGCTTCGACAGAGGCCAGCTTTGAAGTCATACTTTTAGTAGTTTTGGGTTGTTCAAATACAGATGATTTTAGAATCTTATGAGTATTTTGCTGAGCGTCCATTTAGTTTCGTTACAGGAAGAGTAATTGTGTCTGAAATTAATGATAAACTGGATAATATTAATAGAGGTATTATACAGAAAGTATGGAAGATCTCTAAAGATGATGGTTTTTTTAAGAAAAGAGGTAATGGTTGGAGATTTACTCCTAAAGCTTATTGGAGAGCAGAAGAGTTAGGTGAAGAAACATATATTGATGAAGATATACAGAATGAAATACTTGAAGTTTTATTACAAAACTATAGGGATGATCCTGTACATCCATGGGTTAGTAGAGAGAATTTAATCGGCTCTCTAAAGTATTCTGAAAAAGAAATAGACCATAATCTCTGGTTACTTAGCGAAAAAAAATATGTTGAAACACAGTCATATATAGATAGTAAATCAAGTGGATATAGTAAAGTCAAAATTACAAGTTTGGGGAGGGACGTAGTATGATGATTAGATATTAGATATTTCTTTTTCTATGTATTTTTTTCCAGCAGTTTGTAGCATTATCTCCCATGATGAAAAGTCAGTTTTTTCTTCTACATATTTATCAAATTCATCTTCGGGAATGGATTCAAAGTCTTCTTGATTTTCTATTTCCCATTTACTATCTTCTAGAAACTCCTCTATATTATTGTATTCTGTATATAATCGCATAAATTCTGGTGTAAATAATTCATTAAAAGGTACTTCCCCACCTAGATTTTCTATTTTTTCAAGTTTTTCTTGCAGTTTGTCTAGTCCATCAATATCTATAGACATCTTAAAGAAACTAATGTGTTTGAATTATTTATTGTTTTCCAACGAAAATATTTTATATTTATTATATATCTTAGTATATTTCGAGGTTTTCTACAATATTTGATTATATTTTTATTTTAGTCTGTATTAAGTTGTGTTTAAATAATTATAAATGTGAAAATGCCTTATATAATATGTTGTGTCAACAAAAACTTACGTTTCAGTGGATGTTTCTGTAATTCCTAAGGAAGTTTTAGAGGATCTGGATGAGCTTAAAGAACCAGATCAAACTTATGATGAACTAATCAGAGAACTTATAGAGACATATAAGAAAGTTCAGCTTGGTGAGATGGTTAGAGAGAAAAAGAAGGGAGAGTTCGTTGAAGTTGATACTGATAATTGGTAAAATATATTCGGTGATATGTCGGAATATCTTCTTAAAATTGATCCTGATGAGCTTGAATATATAGAAGGTTTAGATGATAAAAGTGAACGTATTGTTAAAGATAATCTAGAAAAGTTAGAAGAGAATCCTTATCCTGGACGTGGTAAAGGTGATAAAGAAAGACTCAAAGTTCAGGAGGATCTTGTTTATAGGCTGCATATAAGTAGAGAATATACTGCTTTTTATGATATAATGGAAGGTGAGAAAACTGTTGAAATTTTAGAGGTGCTACCTATTGATAAAGCACACAAAAAATATGGAGATATGTTGATTTGATATATCAACTAAGAAAGATATTTGGATGGTTGAGAAGATTCCGAATTATAGCCCTGGTGAGTATAAAGATGTAGTTGTTTATCTTGGTGGTAAGGTAGATTCAGGATTTGGTTGTCTGGATGAATTTTCTGTATCACTATATTATATGGATCCTAAAAAAGAACAAAATGTAGAAATCGCAAGAATAGATAGCATCCATAGTTATATCTATATTCATAGGTTTTATAGAAGAGATTCTAAAAAAGAAAAATAGATATCGATACTTGGGAGGAAGCTCTTGAATTTTTATGTGATAAATGGAAAACATATACTAAAAGATATTATAAAAACCATATAAAAAAAGATTAACAAGAATAGTATAAAAAATCATATAGAAAATTTTTGTATCTGGTTTATTTGGTTCTATATCTGTTTTTTTATGTTATTTGGATAGTTTGTTTTGTTTAATTTTATATATAGTATTCTTTGTTAGTGTACACGCGCGCGTATATTAAATTAATTAGAGTCCCCCCAGGGTGGTTTTTCTTTATGGATACAAAGATTTTCTGGAGGGATTGTAAAAATTGTTTTTCTAGTTTTACTAATAAAATATTTTTTTATATTATATATTAATTCAGATCCTTAAGGCTACAAATTATTTTTCAGGTTTCCTAGCGCGCGTAGTACTAGTAACTACAAATAATATACCCCTTGGTAATAATAATAATTTAGAAATACCATTATGTATAGTGATTATTTTTTGAGGATTATTACAGTATATAATACTCAAATATATTTTATACACCCGGGTTTAATTAAACTCTATCACTCGGATTTCTGGTAGAAATTTGTAGAGGATTAAAACCTCTTTTGTTATGGCCATGGAGTAAGGTCAGGTAGTTCATCTGAATATTTCCATTCTTGACCAGTATAACTTATTGAGCTATTATGTTGCTTGATATATACTATCTATAGGTTTTGATAGTTTATCTCGTAGTTTTTCAGGATCAATAGCTGAATCTATCTCTACTGCAAAAGGAGAAACTATATCCTCATAAAATTTATTTGTTACATCGGGTTTCAAACTATCTCCAAGTTCTTTATTTTTCATTCCCCAGAAACTAATACAAATAAAATAAGGTCCATCTATATTATAGTGTTCTAGTGTATAGAGTATTTGTGAGGTTCTACCTACAAGTATCCCTTCCATTACTTCAGAATATACTCGTTCATCAAATTGATTTATATTAACTGATTCAATAATACCACAGTTTAATATATGAGTATATCGCTTTATGTTATCGTCTCTATCTTTTTTTATAACACCAGGACCTGTAGAGGTTCGTTTAACTTCATGATAAGGGTTTTTACTACTAAAAGGATTAGAAAGAGTAGGTATTTCTTTACTAGGTTTGTCGATTTTTTCTAGTTTATATGTATTCTAAGTTGAATGAGTCTTCATCTATAATATGGATGATAATACCTGAGTCTCCATTAGTTTCATATACTCCATTACCTTGTTTGGTTTTGTTTAATCTTTTTTTATGGTATCTTTCAACTGCTTTGTTAGCGTTTTGTATACTGTTTATTTCTATTAAATCATCTTTTACAGACATAATCTATCTAGTAAAAATTATTGATGATATAAATTCTTTTAGTGGAATCTCTAAATATTTTATTAATATTTTTAAATAATATTACATAAATATAGATTATATAAAAATGGGTGATGAAGGTTCTACATTAGATGATTTAGCAGAAGAACAGGATATAGATTTTTTAAGGACTGCACGTGAGGAGGCTCGTTCTGTTCTTAATCATCAAATACAAACTCTAAACGATATAGACAATAAAGCAGCAAGCACGCTAAGAATAAACATGATATTTCTAGGATTATTGATAACAGCTGGAGGTATTGTTCTAAGACAAACTACAATACAAGACATGAATTTTATAATAAAAATTTTTTTAGTTATATCAGCATCATTTACAGTAATATCTTTGATACTCTCTATAATTTTTGCTATTTGGACCTATACTAGTTCTAAGTTTAGAGCTGGACCAAATGATAACGATATACAGAGATTGATAAATGAGGGGTATAACGAAAAAACTGGTACGCTATTACTTTTATTAAGTTATGGATCATGGATGGAACAGAATAGAGAGGTCAATAATAGGGATGCGAAAACATTGTTTAGAAGTCATATTTTTTTAGCTGTTGGTGTAGTGTTATCTGTAGTAAGTGTTTTTTTATGGGTTTATAGCCTAATATTATAAAGAACAATGTCTGAACCAAAAGAAAAAAAGAAAGAGAAAAAGAATAAAATTAACGTTGATACTTTGGAAGGACAGTTAATATTTAAAGGTCCTCAACCAGAAGATGACGAAGAAGAAAGTGAAGATTAAGGATGGAAAAATAGAGATATTCGACTATTCCTGTAACCTTACAGAGAATGATGATTTTGATTGTAGTGAAGTGGAACCGTTAGAAGGGGAAACGATACTTAGCCAGAAACCCATTATTGAGGATAGTTTTGAAGTCTGTAAAGTTAATTTGGAGAAAGATTCAAACTGTAATCTTTCCAGTATTTCAACTAATAAAGAAGTTAGATGTAGTATATCTGTTGGTAAAGAATTAAAGGATTGCTTTTAGAGTTTTTCTAGTTTTCTAGTGTCTTTGTTTTTTCCTTCGCTGTTTGCTATTATTTCTCCTTCTAGAGGTTTTATATCTGATACTATTTTTGAATATTCAGTTTTGTTGTCATATGTATCTTTGTCGCTCATATTTCATCTATAATCCTTTTAAACTAAAAAACTAGGTTTATCTATATAAAATTATACAATATATTTCTTCCTTGTCACTTTAAAATCAATTCTAACCTAGAAATACCTTAACCCCCCTTGAGAAACACGTGTTAGATAGGGTATATCCTTTATAGACCTTCTATATGGTTTTTAGGCTACTAGAGCCTTCTAGAAGCTCCGAGATTTGATTTTCCCATATATCTATTCTATTTCATAGATAGTATCTGTGTATTTTATAGTGATAAAATAAATATTGTTATTGTTTTTGTATGTTTTTTGCTTTCTTTATGGTTTCTTTTCCTATTTTTTTATGATGGATATTCTTTTACTATTGCTATAAATTTTTTTGGTGGTTTTTACTAAATCAGATCTTTTATTTATTTGTCTATCTATATTAACTTCTTCTTTTAGAATCTTTACTACGTCTAATATTTGTTACTAGATATCTAGTTTTTCTATATATTTTAGTTATGAAATGTTTAAAGTCAAATATTTTGAAATATACAAAAAATCTTTTAATTACTTTAATAAATAAATAAGATGTTTTTATTTATTTTTAAACCATATGTTCACTATGGCTTTAAAATATATTAAACAGATATGTTTTGGTGTCTTATTATCTATTGTTTTGTTTTCTAATTCTGTCTATGGACAATTGGGGTCCACACCACCACGATGGAACGTGGGGTCAACATATGTGGGGTCCTATGGGTAGTAGTGGTTGGGGTGGTGGTTTTTGGATGTTTTTATGGCCAATACTGTTTCTAATAATATTAGTAATATTAGCTGTGGGTCTATACATATTATTTAAGCGTACACAGGATGGGAGCGGTGATAGGGCTTTGGAGGTTTTACGTGAGCAATATGCTAGGGGTGATCTTTCCGAAGAAGAATTCGAGAAAAGAAGATTAAACCTAAAAACCGGAGAATAATTTAGAATTATTTTATAGGTTTTGGATTATTTTTTGGAAACTATCCTTAACTTCCCTAGAAATCTTATCTAGATTTTGATTTTCTGTTATTCCTACTAGTTTTTCTGGATCCACAGCACTCACAATAACTTCACTATCTTGTTTTTCATATACAATCATGTTACATGGTAGTAAAGCTCCAAGTTCTATTTCCTGATTTAATCCTTTATATGCGAGTTGTGGATTACATGCACCTAATATTCTATATTTAATAAATTCCTCGTCGAGTTTTTCCTTTAATGTAGACTTTACATCAATATCACAAAGAACACCAAAACCTTCCTGTTTTAATTCATCTATTGTTAACTCTACTACCTCATCAAAATCTCCTTTAACAGTAGTACTTAATGTATAAGACATATCTAGTAGATATGTGATCAAAAAATAAAACAGTACCTAGATATAGGTTTCAAATATATATAATAGGGATGTAATTTTTTATTTTGTGGAAATATACTTTTTGGGTAAATAGTTTAAAGATATATAGTTTATTTTTGATGATGCATCGTAGAAAGTTTTTAATTACATCTGCAACAGTTTCAGTTGGAATGTTTACGGGATGTCTTGGAGGGAATAGAGAACAAGAAAATAATGGCGGAGATGGTGGGGCATCTATACAGGAAACAAATAGTGTATCAATGGTTAATAGCCAGTTTAGTCCAAGAAATATACATATAGATATAGGAACTACAGTTACTTGGACTAACGATGATGGTTTTGGTCACACTATAACTGGTGCTTCCGATAATTGGGAAAAAGACACAGAGGTATCTGGTGGAGGATCCACAACATATACATTTGACAAACCAGGAGTATATGATGTCTACTGCAGATTCCATGGATCCGAAGACCTTTCCGGGATGTCTATGAAGATAGCAGTAGGAAATATAACAATACAAAGTCCACTAGGAACACAGACACAAACCCAAAATACTAACTCATATGGATACTAAAAAATGGTTTTCTTTTGAGAAATAGATTTATTATTTTATTTTAAGTGTAGAAGCTTTTGTGGTGTTGTTTATTATTGTTTTAGTGAGTATAAAAGAAATATAAATCCTATCGATATTGCTAATGATTCTATTATGTGGACTAAGGAAAGATTCAGTCCAAGAACTTCATATAGTACTCCTTCTATAAATACTCCAATTGTTATTATTGTAAAATCTATGGTTGGATTAGTATATACGATTGTTTTGTTCTTTTATAGGCTTTAAAACTGAAATAAATAACCAGTACACCTAAGATTAAAACTAAAACTCGGAGAATAACCAATATAGTATAAGCTAAATCAATCATCTATCGATCTATTTATTTTTAGGTTTTTTTATTGTTGGATAGTTTTTGGCGTCCATATAGAGAATATAGTATTATAATCATTCCTACTGCAACTATTGTAGTCTGTATTGCTGATGCGTTAAAAATGGTTAGTCCTATTATTTCATATAGTATGGCTTCTATTACTGCTCCAAAACTTATCAATATAAATCCAACTGCAAGATAAAACATAGGGGGACTATTATTTCTTTTATATCCTCTATAGGCTTGATATGCTATTATAAATCCTAAAGTCATAGTTGCTATTTTTGCTAAGATCAATACTGTATGCATTATATTTCCCGTATTTTTTCCCACATATCTGTAAACCTGTCTGCAGCATCTTCTTCAATTTCTACTTTGATTTTAAAACTTCCTTCTATAAGTTCTATAGATATTTTTTCAAGATTAGTCTTATATATACTGTAGTGGTGGCCGTTTGGATCTAATTTTGTATTTTCTTTTATCAGTCCTTGTTGTGAGAGGTTATTTAGGCGTCTTGATACTGTAGAAGCAGACATATCATATTTTTCTTCTATTTGTTTTGCTGACATAGGTTCAATACTGGTGGCTTTGAGTATTTTTCTTGAATATTCATCATCAAGTATTGAGAAAATTTCTTCACGATCCATTTCCCCATTTTTTACCTCTTATTTTCTTTCATTTTTATAGAGTATAGGAGTTCGAGATACTTAATAAATGTAATGGTGATTTTCCGATATAGAAAACTATTATCCTTGTATATATACTTAGATATTCTATTTTTATTTGTGAAAGATAATGGAAATTAGAAATCTATCCCGTAGAAAAATAATAAAGATAGGTGGGGGAACATTAGCTTTAGGGCTATCAGGATGTATAGGAACCCAAAACAACCAACAGCAAAACCAGCAACCTACAAACAACCAAGACAACATGGATGATGACATGCATAGAGAAGAAAATATGCATGGAGATGAAAGCCATGCTGCAGAAAGTTTAGATCCTACAAATGAGGTTAGGGTTGATATGGTTACAACTGGAAATGGTCATCATTTTGAACCTCATATCGCATGGATAAACAAGGGTGGTACTGTTACTTGGGTTAATAGAAGTGGTATGCATACAGCTACTGCGTATCACCCAGAAAATAATAGTAAGCCACGTAGAATCCCTGAAAATGTGGATCCATGGGATAGTGGTATGAAAACAGAGCAGGGTGCTACTTTTGAGAAAACCTTTGATGTTGAGGGGGTATATGATTATTATTGTGTACCTCATGAAGGTGTTGGTATGGTTGGAACTATAATAGTAGGACCAAGAGACCAAGAGTTACATGGTCAGCATGGAATGATGCCGCCTCAAGAGGGTCTTCCAGAGGGGGCAAGACAGAAAATAGGAGACCTAAACCATATGGTGGAAGATAGAATGAACCAAAACCACCAAGATTAATACTTTTTTTACGTTGAGATATTTATAATTCCACAAATTACCTGTGCTGGATAGGTTTTATAATATCTAGATTTAAAATAAACAAATAAAATTATTAATATGGAATATTTCTTTTATCTTTCAGAATTCTAAATATATAACTATTAGTTAGAAAATATTAGGTTTACAACTAAAAATAAATCAATTCAGCATCCATACAGGTCAATTATGTCTATGGTTAGAGTTAGTATTTGTTTCTGAGGTTTGTTTTTCTTTATTTAGATACTTAGTTGGTTTATTTTCAAACAATTTCTTGCAATGTTTAGAGCAGAAATAATATGTTTCTCCTCTATGAACAGTTTTAGGTCCGGTTTCTTTTGTGCGCATTCCACAAATTGGGTCTCTGTATCCATCTGGAGTCCCTATACCTTGTTTGTAGACATAGAGGAGAAATCCTGAAAGTGTGAGTGCTATAATATTAAGATAAAATGTATAGTTAAGTTCAAAATATGTCTGTTCTATTGCAGTCTGCCCTCCTGCGAGATTTGGTATAATATTGAGGAAGTCAAATAGTTCTTCCATTAGGAAGCCTGTGAATGCCATTGTTATGAAAAATACTCCAAGGATGTATAACATTACCTTCCATCCGTAATATTTACGGTAGATATTAAGGACTGGAATTGTAATGAGGTCTGCATATACAAAAGCGATAACTCCTGCAAAACTTATACCACCACCCCATAATGCTACAGCAAATGGAACGTTTCCCATGCTACCTACAAAACTTATGATTGCTATTGTTACTCCCATAATTGCGTTTTCTGCACTTATAATCAATCCTTCTCCTTTGAGAAATAGTGTGTTCCAAACCCACTGTGGTATGAATACTATGACGAATCCTGAGATTAGAAATCCTGCTATTACGTCTTTCCAAATCATACTCCATTCCTTTCTGTATTGATTTCCTATTTTGTACCATCCTCCCCATGAAAGAAGTTCGTCACTCCAATTTCCACTACTAGCTATTTTCTGTTTATATGTTTCCATACATCCAGGGGAACAGAATTTCAGTTTTTTTCCTTTATCTGTTGTTATTGAATATTTGTCTTTACCTTCCATCCCACATGTGGGGTCCTCAGATATTCCCTACTTTTGGTCTCGTTGATTAAGTTCTTCTCTAACATTACTGAAAAGATTTTCAGGAAGTGTTATATGAACAATTAATGCAGTTACTACAATTAAAATGATGCCTCCAAGGAGTTCAGCAATAAGAAACTCCCAACCTAGAAGAATTAAAATCATCAGACCTAGTTCAACTATCAAATTTGTTGAGGCGAACATGAAAGCTAATACGTTTACTGTATGTGCTCCTTTTTTGAACAGTCCTTTACCAATAGCTACAGCTCCAAAACTACAT
>JAHENH010000057.1 GCA_018609935.1 Halobacteriales archaeon
CTATTAGCAGCAGTTATTGCTTATAAAAAAGGAGCCGAAATCTGTATTGCATGGCATACAACAAGTGCAAAGATAGAAGATGTAGATCCCGAAACGTATTCCATAGTAGCATCTTTTGAAGAAAATAAACAAGACCTACCCAAAAAACAAAGAAAAGCAATAGAATATGCAATAAAAACCGTAGAAAATCCAGAACAAATAACTGACGAACAAATACAAGAACTTAAAGACTTAGGATATTCGGACAAGGACATAATAGAAATAACAGCTACTGCAGGAACAGCAGCTAAATTCGCAAACTTCGCAATCTCACTAAACATATAAAAAATATAAATCAAAAGACAAAAATAAAATTCTTTCCAATAAATATAATTATCTTATATATTTTTAATATATAATAAACGGATATATACCTATATTAACAAATAATACAACTTATATATTGTCGAATAGTGCTATTAGATGCCAAAAAATCTAAAACCATCAGAATTATCCTTATTTTTTATTGATGGTTTATTTTTTGTTTATTTATAGAATTATATTGTTTTGTTTCTCTATAGATTTTGTTTTTTAGTTAATTTTGGAAGTATTATATGTTTATAATGAATAGTTTTTATTGAATGGTTAATAAGAGTTTATTTAGGAAGATAGGTATAGGTGGTTTTCTATTAATTTTGATTTTATTTTTAGCTTCTATACCATCGTTATTTGGTGATTATTTGTGGTTTTTGTCTGTTGACTATTCTTCTGTTTTTGAGAAAAAAATCATTTATCAACTTTTAATTTTTGTGTTGTTTAGTATTGTTACATTTGCTTTTCTTTCTTTGAATTATTGGTTTATTGTAAAAAATGTAGATAAAATGAAATCTTATTCGTTTGATTTAATTTCTTTTCTTTCTTTATTTGTTGTTTCACTCTTTGTGGGTTTAATATATTCTGGATCTTGGGACCTTTTGTTATTGTATATAAATAGGGTAAGTTTTGGAGTTGTGGATCCGCTCTATTCAAACGATGTAGGTTTTTATATATTTGAACTACCATTTTTTAGAGTTGTTTCAGGATATATTTTATTTTTAGGTTTTTTAGGTCTTATAATATCTTTATTGTTCTATACTATAAATTTTGGACTTGAAGAATATGAAGATATTATTGGTGAGGGAACTGGACAGTCAATTGACCTGAACTTTAAACTATTATTTGAAAGGTTACGAAGATATTCCTATATTCACTTATCTCTTATTTTCGGATTTTTGTTTTTAGGTTTGGCTGGAAAGTTCTATATAGATAGAATAGAACTTGTATATTCAACTAGAGGAACTGTTTTTGGTTTAGGAGCTACCGATATATCTATATTCAAACCTCTTTTGATGTTTCTTATATTGTTCTCTATTTTTATATGTATACTTAACTTCCTAAATTCTAGATTTAAAAAAGATGAAATAGTATATTTTTCATTTATATCTATAATATTAATCGCTACAGCAGGCAGCTTTATCGGTATAATACATCAAAGCTATGTTGTTGAACCAGATGAACTTAACAAGGAAAGCCAATATATCGAAAGAGAAATACAGATGACAAGAAACGGATTTGGTCTAGATAGAGTTGATAGCCAAGAGATTAAACTTGACCCTCTAACTTCTAGTGATGTTGAACAAAATTCTGAAACTATAGATAACATACGTCTTTGGGATCACAGGCCTTTACGGACTGTCTATAATGAAATACAGAGTTTAAGAACATATTATACATTTTCTGGTGTGGATACCGATAGATATCAAATAGAAAATCAAATAAGACAGGTAATGGTTTCTTCCAGAGAGATAAATGTAGATCAACTACCTGGCCGTTCACAGTCATGGGTTAATAGACACTTAGTTTATACCCATGGGTTTGGTGTAACTATGAGTCCAGTAAAAGATGTATCTAATGAGGGACTTCCTAGACTATATATAAAAGATATGCCTCTTAACTATTCTATTCCAGGGAATTCATCTCTAGATATTCAACAACCAAGGATATATTATGGAGAAGAAAGTGATACATATAAAGTAGTAAACACAGGTACAGATGAGTTTGATTATCCTGAAGGAGACCAAAATGTATATAATTCATATAATGGGGATGGAGGTGTAGATCTTTCCTCTTCTCTTAGAGAAATAGTGTATAGCCTTAAGTTTTCTTCACCAAATATTTTTCTTTCTAATTCCATAAAATCTGATTCTAAGATACAGTTCAAACGTAAAATAAGAGATAGGGCAAAAGAGATCGCTCCGTTCTTAGAATATGAAGATAACCCATATATTGTAGCTGCAAATAATAAATTATATTGGATATTAGATGCCTATACTACTTCTGGAGATTATCCGTATTCAAGCCCTACTACATTCAAGGGAGAAAGACAGAACTATATTAGAAATTCTGTGAAGGTAGTTGTAGATGCATATTCTGGAGAAATAAATTTTTATATTGTAGACGATGAACCTATAATTCAAGCTTGGAGCCAAACATTCCCCTCTTTATTTAAACCTATTGAGGCTATGCCTAACGAGATAGAAGACCATATCCGTTATCCTAAAGATTACTTTTCTGTCCAAATAGATACATATACTGACTACCATATGAAAGACCCTAGAGTCTTCTATAATAAGGAAGACGAGTGGAAGATACCACAAGAAAAACTTAGAGGGAACACAGTTGATATGGAGCCATATTATGTAACAATGGATCTACCTGGAAACGGTAACAACCAAGAATTTGTATTGATAATGCCTTTCACACCAACAGGTAAACAGAACATGATAGGATGGCTTGGAGCGAGAAGCGACACACTAAACTATGGGAAGATAAAAGGATTCCAATTTTCAAAACAAAAACTAGCATTTGGACCATCACAGATAGAATCTAGAATAGATCAAAACCCCAACATATCTAGAGATTTCACACTATGGTCACAGCAAGGATCTGATGTATTTAGAGGTAACCTACTTGCAGTACCAATAGAAAACAGCATACTATATATAGAGCCAGTATACCTGCAAAGTACATCACAAGGAGCTATACCTGAACTTAAAAGAGTTGTAGTAGCCCAAGAAAACAATCTAACAATGAAGCCAACAATAGATATGGGGTTAAATACAATCTTCAGAACTAGAATACGAGACACAGATAGACCAACCGGAACAATACCACCTGAAATCAGACAAAATCTAAAGGAAGCAAGAACACTATATAGAGAAGCAAACAAAGCACTAAAAAATGGGGACTTCGAAACCTATGGAAGAAAAATAGAAAAACTTGGGGAAACCCTAAATATAACTAATCCAACATAAAAACTAATTTTCCCATTTTCCTTTTATTTATTTTATTCTAAATAAACACCAATTATACTATAGACAAAATTGTTAAATACTTTAACTTTTATTATGTTAATATGGATAAAAATGTTGGTGGTACAGATAGAATAGGAAGAATTATAGTAGGTATTATTCTTGTTCTCGCAGGTTTGGTGGCTGTATTCGTAAATCCATTTGTTGGTTCTGTAATAGCAATAGTTGGCATAATAATTGGGGCTATCTTGTTTATTACTGGACTTACCCAAAAATGTCCAATAAATCAAACAACAGGAATAAACACATATAAAGAAGAATAATTTAAACCCTAAAAATAAAAAATTTATAAGATTTTAAAATATTACAAAAACAATAGTTAAATCCTCAAAAAAATTCTAACTAATCATAAATATTATTTTTTGTAAGATAATTTTTTAATATATAGATTTTAACTTAGGTTCTTGAGTTTTTCTTGGTGGACTATATAAAGTATTTTATTTTTAACTCCAAACATTCCTTTTTCAAAATCAAACGATGCTATAGCCATATTATGTTTTTTCAATAAATTAAAAACCTTCCTTTTATCTTTCTCTTTATCATTAAAATAAAGTTCTATATCATAAAAAGGATCTTGTTTTTGTATATCTTCAACTTTTTTAACCCATTTTTGTCCCTCTAATTACCTAAAAATCTACTAACATCATTATTTATATCTTCCATATTCCAGTTAATTAAATATAATTCACTCTCTTTGTTTAAAAAACATATAGACATAACTTATAAATCTATTTAATCAGTTGAAAAATTATGTATATATTATTGAGAAAGCTGGTATTGACACTGTGCGATTTTCTATATGTTCTGAATGTTAAAAGTGAATATAACTATCAAATCATCTTTTTTTATATTATTTTTGGTTTATGGGCTATTTAAAAAAATAATAATATTTATTTATATAGATTGATACTAAATATATGAAATTGTTTAATCCATTATGGCTTTGGGCAAATACAAGGAACAATCACAAGATAAATAGAAAAGAAAATAAAGAAAAAAAATGAAGAATAGCTGAAAAATAAATTCAATTTTTGTTTTTTTAATATAATATTTTTTAATATAATCTTTTTATATATCTTTTATACTTCGAGTTTTCACTCTATTTTTCATGTGTAGATGGAAACTGTTTTTATAGAAAACTCCTGTGTCGAATTGGGATAAAACAAAGATTTAGAATCATTTAAATTATTTTTTTGTATTTAGAATAACAAAATTAAGCTTTATTTTTTACAATTTTTGTATTCTTTGCAATCTTAGATAAAATCATAGATATCCATTTCTATGCTCTTTTTTGTTTTTTTTGTTATCAATTTAAAGGTCTATTCTGGTTCTGTCTATCAATTCAAAGCTGTATTATATTAGTATTATTTTAGGCAATAGTTTGAGAAGTTTCTTGACAAATACTTGTTTTATTTTATGAATATGATCCATATTATTCCCCCTATAATAATAGTTATGAAACCTATGAATAGATTTACATTTTCGATATTTATTATTAAGAAAAGATTTGAAATTACTGGGGTAGAATTTGTATAAAAAATAGGTATAGGAAAGATTGAATTAAAGGAAATTTAGAATATAATTTCATTAAAGATTGGGAAAGTGAATTAGAAAATATATTTTCTTCATCTTATACTGTTGAGTAATTGGTCTATTTCTACGGCATCTTAGGGTATGATTTAATCTAATGGAATATTTTTAAAGTAAATTTTAAAGAGAGAATTTCTATAAATATAGAAATGAAAAATTTATACTAGTAAATATATGGTAAGTCTATCTCTAATTATGCAATGGGGTAATATTTTTTATATTTCTAGCTTTAAATGTTTAAGTCAGGGGTTCTATAATTAGTTAAGATGGGTGGAATTGATCCATTTGCTGCTGCAGGTAAAAGAAGGTCTAGAGAATATGATGTTGAAGAACAAGTATATATAGAGAAAGGAGAAAAAGAAGGTGATAGATTCGATAAATTAGTATTAGCTAAAGATCAAGAAGGTAATTTTTCAGTTTTAAGATTTTCCGGAGAAATAAATAAAAGAACAACTGTGGATGGTGATAAAGTAAATGTTGAGTCAGTTGAGAAAAAATCTATATTATGTAACCCAAGAGATGTTCTAGGAATCAGAAAAGGTCTGAAAAAACTAGAAGAAAAATTAGAAAAATACGAAATCAACAAACAAGAAAACAACAAAGACCAAAATAGTGCATTCCGTTAACACCAAATTATTCTAACATAAAAAAGATAGACAACTTTTTTTATCGCTATAATTAAGATATATAGACCATTTATCTTATGTGGTGATTGTAATGGATAGTAGTAAGAACTCTTCTTTTCAGGATGAGAAGCCCTTAATTTAGTTTATACTAGCTTTATTTCGGAAAAATAAAAAATATTTATTATTTGTATATTTCTTAAATAATTTATTAGTTTTCTAATGTTTTTAGGTAATATAGATTTTGTATATATGGTTAGACAATGGGATATTGATCCGGAACTTCTTTGTGATAATCATCTTTTATGAGAACATAAGGAACTACACCAGGAGATTGGTACATTAAGAAACCATCCTTTTGGTAGATCAATTGTTTTGGGACATTTAAAAAAACTTCAGTTTAGTTTTAGAGATTTGAAAAAACGCCATGATGATCTTGAAAATGAAATGAAAGCTAGGGGAATGGATCCAGAAAGCCCTATAGAAGTGCTAGATCCAGATAGATTTTATCTTCCAGAAGGACATATAGATATATTATTTAATTTAATTGATCTTTCTAGTAGATGTATAGGTTGTAGAAAAAAATAAAGAGGAGACTTGGAAACCTATCAAACGATGATATTTTTGTATTAGATAGTTAGATAAGTTGAAATATTCTGAAAAAAGGTATATATCTAGATTTTTTATTTATTTTTTATATTTTTTGTTATTTTAGTTCTTCTAGTTCGTTTCTTGGGGTACCTCTTGCTGTAATTGTTTCCCCCACTATATATGAAGATGCTGGACTTGCTAGGAACTGTGTTATATCCGCGATTTCTTCGCTTTTACCTAGTCTTCTTTGAACTTTGGTTCTATCTACTTGGTCTGAGCTTCCTATACCCCAGTTTTCTATTGGGGGTGTCGCTGTAAATCCAGGAGCTATACAGTTTACTCTTATATTGTGCTTTGCCCATTCATTTCCAAGTGACTTGGTTAGATTTATTATTCCGGCCTTAGAGGCTGCATAGTGGGTCATTTCTGGCACTCCATATTTTCCAACCATACTTGAGATATTTATTATGTTTCCTCCATTATTTTGTTTCATTTTTTCTCCGATTATCTGTGTACATCTATATATTCCATGTAGATTTACATCAAATGTTTTTTTCCAGTCTTTTTCATCTATTTCTTCGAATTGATTCATATTATATATTCCAGCATTATTTACAAGGATATCTATATCTTCAAATTCATCAATTGTTTCTTTTGCTAATTTTTTGATGTCTTCTCTTTTTGTTACATCACATTCAATTGGTTTAGCGTTTCCAGTGTATTTTTTGTTATTTTGGATTTCTTTTACTACTCTGTCTATGTTCGTTTTTTCACTTGATGATACTACGACGTCCGCTTCATCATTTGTAAATCTTTTTGCTATGGCTTCACCTATCCCACTTGAAGCACCTGTTATAATAGCTTTTTTATTTTTCACACTGAACTGTTGGGTTGTCATATATCTATATTGTTTTTTGGTGGCAAAACGTTTTTATATAATGATATAACATATGTCTTTTATGTCACATATATTTTTTATATAACTTATATCTGTGATTACTTCATATTAGTTATATGTTTTGTTTCTGTTTTGTTTTTTCATAGGGTTTTAGTTGACTAACTGGTTAGTCAAGATATCTATATGGTAGATGAGAAAACAAACGAACAGATAATGAAGGCCACATATACGGCTTTATGTAAAAAAGGGTATGCAGACTTAACGATGCAACATATAGCAAACGAGGCTCAAAAAAGTAAATCAACACTTCACTATCATTATAATACAAAAAAAGAACTATTTGATTCATTCCTTGAATACTTATATTATAATCTTGAAACCAAACTGGAAACCATACAAGCTGAGAATCCAGTAGATCAACTTGATAAAACAATAGATTTTATCTTAGACTATAATGATTCACAGGACTATCCTGAACTTCAGATAGCTATCCTAGAAATAAAAACACAGGCACCATATAATGAAGATTTTAGGGAGAGATTAAAAGAATTTGATAAGCTTCTATGTAAACATTTTGAGCAAATATTAAAGAAAGGGAAAAAACAAAATTTTTTTAAAAAAGATATAAATGAAAAAAATACTGCTATGTTTATAATAACATTAATTAATGGATTTCATACTAGAAGAATAGCAATAGGAGATACCAATACTTCATTTAAAAATATATTATCTGAATATATCAAGGATTATATATGTATAGAAAAGACAGGAGGTGGGTATATCCTTTAAATGGATATAAAAAGAAAAATAAGATCTTTTTTAGAGAATATTAATTCTCCATTTAAACATAGAGATGAATTTGAACTTACATCTGGAGGAATTGCTGGCCCTCTATTTTATCTTTCCTTACCTATAGTTATAACAAATCTATTTCAGACAGTATATAATCTTGTAGACACATTTTGGCTTGGAAGATACAGTACAAATGCACTAGCAGCAATAACTTTTTCTTTTCCATTAGTTTATTTTCTAATTTCTTTAGGTCTGGGAATATCTATAGCAGGAAGTGTATTAGTAGCCCAAAATATAGGAAATAAAACAGAAAAACAAGCAGAATATGCAGCATCTCAAACAGTAGTATTCGCAGTAATAACATCACTAATACTAGGAGCTATCGGATATCTATATATAGAATATATAATCGCCCTATTTGGAGCAGCCCCTGATGTAGTGATTCTTGCTACAGAATATATGCAAGTTATATCACTTGGACTTGTTTTCATGTATGGATTTTTCATTTTTATATCTCTTATGAGAGGATATGGGGATACAATAACTCCTATGTTAGTAATGTTTGGATCCGTAGTTTTAAACCTAATCTTAGACCCCTTTTTAATTTTTGGATGGGGGCCATTTATTGAGCTTGGAGTTCAAGGTGCAGCAGTTGCCACAGTTTTCTCTAGAGCCCTCGCAATGTTTCTTGGTATCTGGATAATGTTTAAAGGAAACCGAGGAATAGAGATACATATATCTCAGATGATGCCAAACATAACATACATAAAAAAGATATTTATAGTAGGTGCACCAGCATCCATAGAAACAATAAGTAGATCTTTATCTGTAAATCTAATGCTTTTTATTGTTGGATTATTCTCAACCACAGTAGCAGCAGGGTTTGGCATCGGTATTAGAGTATTGTCTGTTATATTTATGCCTGCAATGGCGGTAGCTCAAGGTGTAGAAACAATGACAGGACAAAACATAGGGGCAGGGAAATATGACAGAGCAGAAGAAACAAACCATTTCGCCTCAAAATTAATGTTTTTACTGCTTACTACAATAGGAATAATATCTTGGTTAGCCGCAGAACCAATAGTATCCATCTTCACAATAGATCAAGCTGTAGTTGATGTAGGTGTAGAATTCCTACGATATGTAGCACTAACATTTGGATGTATGGGGGTTATGAGGGCATATATAGGAGGCTTTAGAGGAGCAGGTAAAACATTAACTGCTGCGGTCATATCAATATTAACACTAGAAGTTGTAAGGTTACCTATAGCATGGTTAGTAGCCAACCTTATAGGGCCACCCGGCATCTGGATATCTTTTGCTATATCAAATATCTTTGGTGCAACCCTAGCTACCATATGGTTTTTAAAAGGAACATGGAAGACTGGGGATTTAACACAACCAGCTAGTGAACCAATAGAAAGCAATACTAACTATAATTGTGATTTATTTAAAAAAATAAAGATAACTATTTCACTCTCTATTTTTACTTTATTTATCTCAATACTAGGTTTTTATATATCAAATATAAGTCCAACTCTCTTTTTAGAATGGTTTAAAATTCATCCCCCAAATAAATTAACATTAGGATTATTTTTTGGGCTCTTTTCACATGTAACCTATCTCCATCTGTTCACTAATCTATTTTTTCTGTTAATATATGGTGGTTTAACTGAAAAATACCTCACAATAAAAGAATATTTATTTTTATTTCTTTTTTCTGGTTATTTCTCGGGTCTATTACAAACATGGTTTAGCCAAGATTTAGAAGCTGGTATAAGTGGATCTTTAATGGCTCTAATAGGATTTTATACAATACACTATATATACAATAATTATAAAGGACTAACAGATATTAAAATAAAAATTGAAAAACAAGAAACAATAAAGTATACAATGGCGTTAACTGGATTAGTAATTATATTCATAGTAATAATATTTCTAGAATCAAAAATAGCGCATATATCCGGAACAATAATAGGAATATTAATCTTTATATACAAGCAATATACAAAATAAAACACCTTAACAAAAAACATTAGGAATATAAAAAATTAATAAAGTATAGTCTGTTTCATATTTCTATTCCAAAACCTAATTTATTTAAAACAATATAATTTGTAATTTTTATATGGATTGTTCCTCTCTCTAAACTAGCTTTTTTTGTTTTTAAGGAAAGATTTTATTTTTACTGAAACATATATATAATTAATGGTAGAACTTAATGGAAGCTTTAAAAGATATCTTTTAGAAATACATATTTTATCTATGAATGATAAAGATACTGTTAAAACAGGGGAATTAGCATCAAATCTTAATGTAAAACCGGCTAGTGTTACAGAAATGCTTTCAAAAATGGATAAAAAAGATCTAATAAACTATGAAAAGCATAAAGGTGTAGAGTTAGCCAAAAAAGGAGAAGAAATCGCAAGAAAACTAATGTGGAAAAAATGTATAGTAGAAAACTTCTTCGAAGATAAACTAAACCTAGATAGTGATACTGAAAAGGAAATTGATGTAGCTCAAACTCTATCTGAAAAAGTAGCAATAAAACTTCAAAAATACATAAAACATCCATGTACCCATAGATGTGGTGCACCAATAGATACATATAATGAATGTCTACCTGAAGTAGAAACAGTCTAAAAACCTAAAACTAAAATATATAGTATACTTTTCTAAAAATATCCTTAAATAGAGATAATATGTTATAAAATAAAAAAAGTATTTTAATAAAATCATAATTATAGATAATAAAAAACAATACTGAAAAACTTACTAGTAGATCTGGAATACTACTTGTTAGGTATAATATCTTAAATCATTGGGGTTGTAGAAACATAACAGACATAAAACATATTACTACTAAGCTTAGAGGAAGTATCCCACCTATTAACTATAATATCCAAAAAAATACAGTTATCCTATGGTTTATTTTAATAGTTGATATAATAAAAAAATAGAATAGAAAAATAAGAATATATCTAATCAATAAAACCTAAAAATGTTTTTAAAAACTAAACTTATTTTGTAAATTAATCCAAGAAAAATAATTGTTTTAATAAAAAGGAATAAATACTAAAGTAATTTTTTATAAATAAAAAAACTTATAAATTAATAAAATCTCTCAACGATAATAAACAATATTTATTAATGAATCGTAGAAAATACATAAAAATATCAGGTATAATATTAACAACTTCATTAGTTGGATGTATAAACCAGCAAAACAATAACTCAAAAGAAAACCAACAACAAAACATACAAAACAAAACTTCAAACCAAAACCAATCTGTTATTACACCCAGGCTTTCAGTACAAAATCAAATAACAAATGGATCAGAAATAAGAATAAATGATATAATCATAGATAAAAAAGCATGGATAACAATACATCAAAAAATAAATAATCAAACACAAACTGGAAACAAAATATATGGATACAGAAAACTACCACCAGGAAACTACACAGATATTACTTTAGACCTAATAGAAACAATCAAAAGAAACCAAACAGTATATGCCTCATTATATTATATACACACAATTGACACTCCAAAAAATATAACAACTACAGATGAACCAATAACAAGCAATGGAGATAAACTACGCAAGTCTATAGATATATCAATCACACAAAAAAACCA
>JAHENH010000058.1 GCA_018609935.1 Halobacteriales archaeon
ATATAGTGAGAGAAAGTTCTAATAAAGAACTCATTAAGATCATAGATCTAAGAGGTAGAGAAGTAAGTAAGAACTATAGAGGGACTAAGATCTATATCTATAGTGATGGATCTAAAGTAATACGTTAGTAAGAAGATCTTTTTATCCATTCATAAGATTCCTTTGTTGATCTATTATATATATTAGCACCAGGTACTATATCTTGGAATTCTTTTGTTATTTTTAGATCTCCTTCTTCCATATTTCCTGAATCTCTTTCGTACTCTTCTAATGCATTAAAGGAAAGTAGTCTATAACCAAGTTCTACTATATCTTGAATAACTCCTGTAGCTGCTGTAGGATTTTGAAGGATCTTTGTAGCTTCACCACTAAAGGGTAGATAGACAGTAAGTTCTGTCTGAAGTCTTCTTATATAATAAGCTAGTAAGAAATATTCAGATCTTTTGTCTTCATCATCTAGATCTTCAAGGGACATTGATATAAGTTGATGTGCTGCTATAGCTGATGTGATCATAGCAAGCTCTCTTATAGCTCTTACTGTATTCCTTCTCTGCATATCATCCATTTTATTCCAGTTCTCCTTATAAGTATGGAATTTGAGTAACTTTCCTTCTTTAAAAAGTCTCATCATGAACTTAAGAAAACTGGTGTATGTACCTTCATCAAATCTACCTATAGCTTCATTATAAAATTTTCCTTTTCTAAGATCTTCTCCTTGATATACATCCTTATGTATGGATCTTGCCCCTCTCCATCTATTTAAGAATCCCGGTATTAACCATTTTCTAAATATATATCCCAAAGCTCCCCAAGCATTTCTTTCAGCTTCTGATTTATTATTACCGTGATAGTTACCAAATAATACTCTAGCTCTATCATTGACCACCTTAGAAAGATCATTGAACATTGCTGATCTAGATACTGAACTATCTAGATCATATTTCTTTCCACTAAATTCTACTTCCTTTACACGACTATCTATCTCAAGGGGTTTTTCCTTATTATCTTTTATCATATTAAGGAGGGAAGCACTATCTTTTCTCTTACTCACTTTATTACCATTACTATCTATATAATCTCCATCTTTATCCTTTACTGCAGCTGTATCTATAACAGCATTCATCATTGTTCCATGAACAAAGTGTTCAAAAGAGGATGATATAGCATATGATACATTAGGAGAAAGAAGTTGCACTGTTCTACTTCTAATACCTGCTCTTGTATTGTCTACAGAAAAATCTTGAACATTAAGGTATCTTAGAAGTTTATTGGTCTTAGATCTTAGTAATCTTTTTCCTGCTGCATCATCAATATCATCTTTTTTACTTTTTACATAATATTTCCATGCATTCTTAAAGTTCTGTCTGTTAATAATATCTCCTCCTGCTTCCATGAATTGCATAGAAAGTCCATGTAGCATTGTAGCACCTCCTGCAAAAAAGTTACCTGCCATACCTACCATTGAAGTATAAGACTTGATAGATCTAGCAAGTTTATTACCGGATATAGTAGTATCTGTTCCTGGAATAGGAATTTCTCCCCCTCCTTTAGTAGACACTCCATGAAGGAAATGTTCTATAACACCCCTTAATTTTTTAGCTTCATTTGTTTCACTACCCTTTATAGGATCTCCTACAGGTTCTCCTTTTACATTTCTTTTCACTGTAACTCTCTCTTCTGCTATATGAGCTATAAGTCTTACAAGTCCTTCATTGTGTTTTTTATGCTTATGATCCATGACCTGTTTAGTATCAAGGAGAAGATTGTTCATAACATCAAAGGATTGATCTTTAACTCCATTTTCTAGTTCACCTCTAAAGAATACAGGAACTCCTCTCTTATTCTCCAATTTAGTATCAATAATTTCTTGTGTATGATCATCCTTATGGGGAGCTGCAGATTTATTCTGTTTCCCTTCTATTTGACCCATAAAAGTATCATCAACTTCCTCAAAAGCTATATTAGTAACTATATCTCTTCCTGCTCCTTTTATCCCATTCTCCTTCATTTGTTCTATTACATCTTTCTTTATAGCAGGAAATTTATAAGTTGTAAAAGTCTTACCTGTATCATTTCCCATCTCATCTTTTTCTTTTACTTTAACTGTACCAAGTCTCATAAAGGGATCTTTTACATCCCTATCATTTTCTGCCATTCTATTTCTAATGGCCTGATACATTTTTTTATCAAGTTCAGTAGCATTTTTAAAGAACTTTTCATAGTCAGGATTAATATTTCTACTTTCAATATCCCCTAGATGGACTGCCATATAATATTTTTCAGGATTATCTCTCTTAACCCCTTTCTTTTTCATAAAGTTATCCACTTCCTGTTCAAATGTCTTCTCTTCTTTCATCTTATGAACTTTTCTATAGAACTCCTTTTTCTCCTGTTGAACAGTAGAATAATATTTACCAAGTAAGAATCCTGTATATTTTCCATTTATCTTTTCAAGGAAGGGATCATTAAGCTTTTTCATATTAGATGCATCAGATCTTGAAAGCTTTGACCACCTCTCTTCTACCCAAGGTTTATAAGTTTCCTCTATTGTTCTTTGAAAGTCTTCAAATTCTCTTAGAGCATTGTTAGTAGAATTCTCAAGGATATCATATACCCAATTAACAGTAATACTGTTCATTTCATTAGTATTACCCAGGTAGGCCATTATAGGATTAATATCCTTTTCATTTTGTCTAAGAAGACCCTTGAACATCTCAAGTTGTTCCTTTTCTATCTCTTCTCTATTTTCTTTTATCTTTCTTTCTACATACTCCCGCATCTTAGCCCCTCTCTCATTGTCTTCATCAAAGGTCTTTACCTGTTTCTTTTGCTCTTCAGGTGAAAGACTTTCCATATATTCATCAGCATATTCTTTTCTTTTTATATTAAAGAGTTTTTTATCATTTCTATTCATGTATTCAGCTACAACATTGATGGATAGTTCAAGTTGTCTGTTCCTTAATTTATGCTGTTTTCCTATAACTTCATCTAGTATCTTATATCTACTCTTTGTCTCTCCATCTTCATCTTCTACTTTTTCTTCTAAGAAATCTTTTAGATATTTCTCTCCCTCCTCCATACTATCTTCATCTCTATCTCTAATAGAATCCATGTTCTTCTTTATATCTTCAAGAACATCATAGGTATCTAGATAGCTTAAGATCCGAAATAACTTATCTGCATTAAGTGTACCTTCTTTTTCCTTCTCATGTATTAGTTTATCAGCTTTATTGATCTCTTCTGTGGATTTTTCTATAAAGTTCATTATATCCTCCATCTTTTTGAGATCATTAGCTGTCTCCATAGTATTCTCAACCTCCTTCTTAAGTTCTTTCCATTTTTTATAATAGTTATCACTTGCACCTCTACCTGTTTTCAACTTAGTAAGAAGAGCTTGATCTATTTTCTTTAAAGTATTATTAAGATCTTGTCTTGACTTAGAATTATCCTTTTGATAACTCTCTATATCAGAAATATCATCAGTTATTTCTTTTGATCTTATCCTATTTGAGAGTAGATCTCTAGCAAGTTCTCTTGCTGTATTTCTATTTATACCAAGGAGTTTTTTAAGTTTATTGAAAAAGGTCTCTACCCATCTCATAAACTTATTTTTACTTGCTTGTTCATCAAATATCTTTGCTCCTTCTCTTCCTACTGCAGTAGCAAGCATCTCTTTATCCTTCTGCTCTTTAGAAAGTTCTGGATAATTTTCCTCTACCTCCTCTTCTACTTTACTTCCTCTAAGTCTCTTTATTCCCTCTGCTATAAAAGCATTATTCATTCCCCCTAACATATCTATATATAGGTGTCCAAATTCATGAATAAGAGTATCTTCCTTAGCAATATTGGGATTTATAGCAACAGCTCCTACATATCCTTGTTCAAGTGCATCAACATGTTGAGAAGAATCTTTACCATATGCTTTACCATATGCATCTAGATCAGGATCATATATTACTTTAACGTTAAGGGAATTTTGAAGAGCTTCCTTTTTTTCATTTAATCTATCAAAGTCTTCCTGGTCTAAAAATGATACTTTCTGAAGATTAGCTTCTTTACCAAAGGGTTTTATCCAATTTCCATCTTTATCAAGCAGCTTATATCTACCATCACTTACTTTTTGTATATTAACTGCACGAAGTCCATGTCTACTTAGATCTTCTCTTAATTTATGATAATCTATTTTCTTAGGAAGGAAATTCTTATCTGACATATTATAAGCCTCAGAGATATTAATAAGTCTCTCTCTTCTTTCTTTAAAAGAGGGATTGGAAGTAGCTCCTTCCTCTCCAAAATATCCAGGTCTAAAAGGCTTTTTCTGAAATTGATCTCCCTTTTTCCTCTTTATTATCTCCCTAACAGTATCCATATCAGGAAGAGAATCACCATTAGCCATGAATATTCCATAGGCTTCAGTCTCTCCTATACTGTTCACAAGTTTTTTCCATTCAGGAGATTGTATATTTGGACATGCTATTGCCATACTTAATTATTTTTTCCTTTATTCATCCACTCTCTAGTTATCTGCTCTTCTTGATCATAAGGAATTCTATCCCCTACTAAATTTTCATAATACTTAGGCTCACCATCAACTTCTATGACAGTAACATTATGTCTACTTGGATGAGGTATTCTTTTTTCTCCTTCTTTTAATTCAGGTTTTGTATTTTTAGGTACTGGTCCTTCTTTTTTCATTTTTTTATTTTCTCCTTCTTTTTTCATTTTTTTATTTTCTCCTTCTTTTCCATCTTCTTCTTTCTGTAATTTCTTCCAAGCTTTTTTAGACTTTGGTCCCCATATTCCATCTAATCTCCCCTCATATAATCCAGCTTCTTTTAATTTTTTTTGCTTTTCTACTATTTCAGGGTCAGCATATTTTACTGGTTGGGTTGGTTTTTTAAGAGTATATATATTTTCAGTCTTTTCAGCTGGAGATATGGGAAAGTAGCTCAAGTGGTTTACTAAATTTTTATGTTTTGGACTCAGGTTTTGCTTTTTGTCGGCATCTAAGCGCTCAGCATCCATAAGAATTTCTCCCTCTTTTGGCATTTTACGCTCTATATCCTCAGATGAATAACCTATTTCTTTAAGTACTTGTCTTCCGTTTTCAGGAAATTTTTTTTCTAAGTGACTACTTAATTTTTTTGCTCTATTAAATGCTTGCAAACTATCACTATATGCTTTTAGATCAGGATCATTAGGGTCAGTAGTATAAATAGTGTTTCCTTCTTTCCATTTATCTTTTTTTCCATCTTCTTCATCTCCCCCATTATTATCCATAGAATATATTGATCCATCCTGAGCATAATCAGATTCTTTTGGAAGATTAGAGATATAATTATTTATAGCTTTATCATCTCCTTTTTCAAGAAATTTTTTTATCTTATTTCTGTCTTTAGAAGGAATTACTGCATAATGCCCTTCATCAGATCTAAGGAGTAACTCTCCTCCTTCTACTTCTACATTGGTTTTTTTACTCATTGTTAATATTTTTTATTAATAATCCATGTTTAGCTTCTATGTCTTTGCCTCCTTTCCTTATCTTCACTCCCTTAGAAGTGATCTTTATATCAACTCCTCCTTCAGAATGTTTTCTTCTCCCTTTAAAATCTCTTACTTCTGTCCAATTAGTTCCTTCAGTTGTATTTGTAAGCCCTTTTTCAGCTTTCTTGCTTCCCTTTCCTTTACAATCTTTCCTTCTTTTTTCTTTTTCCTCCTTAGATAGATTCCTATCCTCTTCAAGTATTTTGTTTGCTTTATTTGACACATCTCCTGTGTAATTTTGAAGTTCAGGTAGTAATTTAGATAAGTTATCAAGTTGCTTATCAATTTCAATATAATCCTCTCTACTTAAATTTTCTTCAGTATATTCACTAAATAAATCTTTAAGGTTAGAGAATCTTATACCAGATTCAAATTTGTCTCCCCTTGCTACAATCTCAAACTCATCTAATAATAAATCTTCAAAAGACTCTTCTCCTTCTTTAGATACCAAAGTTATACTCTCGCCTCTAGCATTGTCAAAATCTTTTTTGGTTACATTTCTATAATCATTTGGAAAGTCTAATTCTTCGTCAGTTTCTTTTTTAGGAGTTAGTATATTCTTACTTTTTACTATGGATTCCCAAAGTTTTTCATCTAATTTTTTTTGTAAATTCTGTATCTCTTCTTCTGTTGG
>JAHENH010000059.1 GCA_018609935.1 Halobacteriales archaeon
AGTTGTCACCTTCCAAGTTGAAGATGCAAATGGAAACAACCTAGATATAAACAATGACGGAACTCCAGACGGAATATCCGTTAAAGATGGAGGATTCGCATACATAGATGACGGACCAGGAATGAACCTATTTGGATCACCACCACTTGGACATGACACAATAGTCGGAGTCGACAAAGATGGTACAAGAAACGGTGTCATAACCGCTAGACTACAGCTAGGACAAATCTTTGACTCCGGAGAAGCAGCAACTGGAGACCTTGAAGTCTTCGCTATAGCAGCTGTAGACTTCAATCAACCATCAGCTGATTCTAATACTATACAAGTAGACAATGAAAGACCAACAATGACTACATCTGCAAACACAGGTGACCAACATCTTACTGTCCACTTTAATGAAGGAGTATACGCAAGAGAACTCAGCCATGAAACTCTAAGAGAAGACGACTTCAGATACATAGATAAAGACTTCTCTGGTGCATCAGAGATAATATCAGTAGATCACAGTGGTGGAAGCGACACAGCAACCCTACAACTAAATAGCGCACTAACAAGCCAAGACTTAATAGACGATAAAATAAGCATAGTAGTAGCACAGGAATCATTAGTTGATGTAGGAACACCACTTCATGACAACCCAATAGAGGATAGAGTAGGAAACAATCTACTTGTAGGATCACCAACACAGAGTATAAACCAAGCAAACCCAGATAGTGTCAACCTAACTGCAGGTGCCACACAGGTATCAGTAGGATCAACTACAACACTAACAGCAAAAGCACTAGATAGTAATGACAACACTCTCAACGATAAGAACATCACACTAACTACAGATCACGGAACATTCGCAAACGGACAAACATCAATAACCAAGACAACAAGTGCACAAGACAATACACACAAGATAGAAACAACAATATCAGCACAAACAGCTGGTACAGCAGACATAACAGCAACAGCACAAGGAGGAGCATCCGACAGTGTACAAGTCACATTCGGACAACCATCAGGTGGAGACGGCGACGGTGACGGAGACGGACAAAATGGAGTAGTATCACAATACGATGCTGACAGTAGTGGATCTATAGATAGTGACGAAGTCAAACAAGCAATAACAGACTTCCTATTCAACAACCAAATAAGTAGTGCTGACGTCAAAACAGTAATACGTGCATTCCTAGGCTTTTCATAAAAAAAGCCTAATTTGAAGACTAGGTAGGCGAACAAAAAACAAAAATATTTTATTTTTTTCTTATTTTTTCTTACCATATTTTATTTATTTTTTTGTTTTTCTCTATATTTTTTTAGAAAATATAGATTTTTTCTTTTTAGAGATTAAAATTTATCCAGGTTTTATTGGTAAATAAATATGTTTCTTCGTTAGTTTTTTATAAACAATAGTTTATCTCTATATGTTTATGAAACAAAAACTACATAAAATAACGTTATTTTTTGTGGTGGCCCTGCTGGCCTTATCCACCATATCCATGATGCCGGTATATGGTCAAACAATATCATCTAGTAGCGGAGATACAGCACCACCTGGAGGTACAGCCTCAGTAACTGTATCAGCAGAAAATGTAGACGAAATAAGAATAACAGGAATACCAGGTGACTGGACAGAAAAAAGCCATGACACAGATGGATCATCATTTGCAAGCCAAATATCCAGCCAAAACAGAGTTAGATGGGTTTGGGCATCAAACCAATCAACTACAGATATATCAGTAGACCTAGAAATAAACCTAACAGCAAACATAGGAACAAACCAAACCCTAACAGTCGTAGCACTAAGTGGCAACACCCAAACCACAACCAATATAGATATAGGTATTGAAGGAGCTACAACCCATAACCTAGAAGCTTCTGTAAATAATACTTCACCAGGTGGAAAAATACAGATAAAGGCAAACGCAACAAATGTAGGAGGAATAACAATAGAAGAAATACCAGACAACTTCACAGTAGCAGCAAACACATCCAATCCACAAGGAATATTTGTAGAATTCGATCCTGACAATGATGGAAACAACGAAAGCGCAGGATGGGCATGGGGATCAACAGTACTAAAAGCAAACACAACACTAACACTCGATGTACCAGTAGACGCCCAGATTAGGGCATACAACTTCAATGTAACAGCAAAAAACGGAGTAAACGAAACAACAACAATAACAGCAATGGTCCAACAAGAAACACCCGCAGGTATCTATGACCAAAACGACAACCAACAAATAGATAGCAATGAGGTAAAACAATCAATACGTTGCTTCTTGTTTGATGGAAACAACTGTATAGGAGGACAACAAATAACAAGCACAGAAATAAAAACCCTCATACGGATATTCCTAGGATTCGAAACATTCCCTGGAACATAAAAAAATATTCTTTTTTAAGTCTTATAGAAATACAAAACTAAATTCAATAACTATCCATTATTATTTCGACACTTTAATATTTAAATATTAAATCACTATCATTTAACACTATATTTAATATAATAAATTAATGAAAACTAAAGGAGATTTATATATCTTCCTTATTGTTTTATATATCTTTCCTATTGTTAGTGTTATTATTCCAACAAAAAATAGGGTAGAAATGTTAACTCGTGCAATCGATAGTGTTCTTGATCAATCCTATACAAATAAAATCCAGATGTTATCAAAATTAAAAAAAGTAAAGTAGGAATCTGTCAAAGTCTCTGTTGAACCCTCTTTTTTTATATATAAAATTTTTTCTATCAAGATTTACAATTGATTGTTATGATTTCAAAAAAATATCTTATAGTTCCATCTTTAATTTTTATAGTTTTTATCACAGGCTGTATTGGAGGTCAAGTACAGATATCTCCACAAGAAATAAAAAACAATACTATACAGACAACAGAAAACATCAATACGTATAAATATAATGTAGATATGTCTACAGAGATGGCGATAAAAGAAGGTGGAGGCCAAACTAATTTTAGTTTGTTTAGTAGAACAACTGGTGGTGGAGATGTAAACATAACAGACCAAAGATCTAGGACAAACCTTACACAGTATATAGTTATCTCTTCTGGTGAAAACCCACAACCCCCTAATCTTTTTTCTAGACGTGGAAACTCTTCTGTATATATAATAGGAAATACAGGATATTTTTTGTCTGACATATTTAATAGACAGAATAATCTTAGTGATGATCTATGGGTAAAGTCTGATCTACCACAGACACAGACATCATGGAGGATGCAAAACCAGCTTTTATTGTTAAACCAACAAACTGGGCTTTTGAATACAACCGATAATATTGAACTTGTTGGTGAAGAACAAATTAATAATAAAGACTCATATATACTAGAAATTTCTCCTGATAAACAGTCTCTTCTCAGATTTATACAACAACAAACATCTAATAGTATGGTTCAAGATCAAGCATACCTAACAGACAAAAGAGCAATAAAAAACTCCTCGATTAGATATTGGATATCAAAACAAAACAACCAACCAATAAAAACAAACATAACAGTATCAATAACACCAAATATATCTGGACTTGATCCATTAGTTAATATATCACTACAAAATAAAACAATAGAAAGTAAAATAAACATAGAAACAACATATACAGATATAAACCAACCTATAAATATAAAACTTCCAACTAAAGCCCAAAATGCAACAGACATAACAAACATACAATAAGAGAATCTTAAACATCAAAACTAGCAAAAAACAAACATATAGATCTATCCTTAAAACATAAAGATATTCTAGTTTTTATATATCCCTATACTATATACAGATAAATATACTAGTTATATATATTTATTGGGATGGAAGAAGAGATATGATGTCTGTTTTGTGGTTGGTTCAGGATAAACGTATATATTAGTGTTGAAAGAACGTAGATTTATCTATAGCGATTATATATTAGAGAGGAGTTATAGATATAGAGTTGAGGAGACTTCGATTGAAAAAATAAGATCTGTTCTTGATGTTGGAAAACTTGATTTATTGGCAGTAACAACAGGTTCTGGAGATATTGTTGGATTCTCGAGGGTTGTTTTAGGAAAAGATTTATCGTGGGTCATATATCCTATAAGGCAGTCGATATAGATATTTGACTAAATAAACTTTTTTGTCGTTATATTTTTTGAGTATTATTTTTCCAATTTAACATAAAAGTTTTATATAGAATAAAAAAACAACACTATATAATTGTTTACTATAAAATTTTTTAAATTTTTTTTAGAAAAACTATAAAAATAAAACTATTAAATAAAAAAATAAACCATGTTTGTCTTAGAAATTTTTGTAATAATAAATAAACTATATTATATTTAGGGTAAATGAATTTTTCCAGCGGAACTAAATGTGTATATATGTTTATTTCTATATCTGTAGTATAGAAAAAAATAGAAATATTTTTTAGGAAAACATGTTTATTTATAAAAATATTTTATTGTGTTGTTTTTTGTTGTTTTTGTATGACAAAATGGTGGGTATAACACAGAAAGTATTTAAAAAGAAGTAACCAATCATCAACTGCGATGAATATAAACAAGAAAGTCTTAGGTGTATTTCTAACACTATTGATGATTTTGTCGGTGTTTTCTGTAGCAACAGTTTCAGCAGCTACAGTAAACAGTGCTAGTGCTACGGACAGTAACCCCGGAGGCACCACCACTATATCAACAACCGCGGGTAGTGCTACTGGTATAACAGTCAGTGGCATACCAGATGGTTGGACAATAGATGGAGCAGCCACACAGAACGACAGTGGTATAATGGTGACAAACGATCCAGACAATGACAATCATCCTGAAGAAGTCGGCTGGGCATGGCAAAACCAAGGAAGCCATAGCCCATCCTTAGTACTAAACGTTCCAGGTAATGCACAGACAGGACAGAGCCACCAATTCACAGTAGAAGCAAGAAACGGTGGAACTGACACATCAACAGTATCTATGACGGTACAATCACAACAACAACCACCACCTCAACAACAAGGACAATCAACACGTGGCGGACAAGCATTCAATCCTGGAAATAGTAGTGGAGATATAGGTCTTGGAGGATCAATATTTATAGGAGAAGATGAAGCCACAATTAGAGACAACCAAGGCAACGTAGTCACCAACCTTGATGGTGTCCCTGATACAAACACTGAAGGAGAACAACTAGACGTCCCTCCACCACTAGGTCTACCTATTGGTACATATGATCAAGATGACACTCTTGGGACGGGAGATGAAATAACTGTAAGTACTCCAAGAGTTCTACGTCTACGTGTATATAATGAACAGGGAGAAGAAGTATCAGGTAGCGCAATAGAAGAAAACGAAGACGTAATCATAGTCGGACAAACAAACTATATGCAAGCAGAAGACATACGCCTTAAAATAGAAAATGAAGGAGGAACACAGATAACACAGACTGCACTAACTACAGATACAGATGCATTAACTACCGATCAGCTAAACAGAATAGACGGATTTTCTGGATGGCAAGTAATACGAAACAATACAGGTACATTCATAGTAGATGATGGAAACAACAACATAGACAGATCAGATGATCTATCTACACAACAACAAGGTATAGGAAACACAAATCTTGAACAGGGAGATGTTGCTATTTGGCATCTAGACCTAGATGAACTAGAAACAGAAACACACATAGTAAGAATAGAAGGTATAGATGACTTTGCACTAAATAGTCCATTCTCTAATGATGGACCACCATTCGGAAGCCCACCAAGTACAGCAGTAGACACTATATCACTAGAAGTATTAGGAGAAGAGGATCCAGAACTAAATATAGAGGATGACACCGTAACACAAGGACAACGTTCAAACTTCGAAATAACAACTTCAACACCTGGAAATGTCCATGTCGTAGCTATAGAACAAAACGATATGAGAGATGACAGACTAGACGAACGTGTTTTCATGCTTACAGAAGACACAGTAGATAGAGATACAGCACACGGACATGCATATGCAATAGTACGTATAGACACGGATGGTATAGGAATAGGACGTATAGATTCAGAGTTCTTAGATGATACAGGAGTAGATGTAGACCTATTCGGTGAAGAAGCACAGTTCTCAAACATTACAGCAGCACAAAACGCAATAAGTGCTGCTCCAACCTTTTTCGCTGAAGGTAACAGCATAGATGATGAGGAACTAGAAGTTGAAGAAGGACTTGTCAGCGTAGACAATCCAGGACGTGAATATGTCGCTGGAGACGAACTAGACGTCAATGGTACAGCAAGTGAAGGTATAGACAGAGTTGTTGTATATGTCAGAAAAGACTCTGATATATGGCATAAAGTCCTAGACGATAGAGCAAGCGGTGGAGAATGGGAAGAAGACGACTTCGAACTTAATACAGACGCAGAAACTTCAGATGCAAGAAATCTACTATCACTACCAGGCGTTAAACGTATAGGAATAATAGACGCAGAAGACGTAAGAGACAACCAAGGAAGAATACTAGACAATATAACAACAACACGGTTCAACCAAGGAACAAGCAAACAACGCAGTCTACGTATAGTAGATCCAACACTAACCACAACATTCAAAACAGTAGATGGACAGATATTCGCAGGTGACGGAATAGACTTCGAGGGAACAGCAACAGGAGTCGACTCAGTAGCAATATATGTCATAGATGATAATGGAAAGGCAAACGTAGAGCTAGTAGATGTCAACCAAGATGACGACACATTTGACGAAGATGACTACTCATTAGCTGACAAGATAGATCCAGGAAGAGCAACAATAATATCCGCAAGTGTAAGTAGAGATGGAGTACTAGGAGACAACACACTAACCGATGCAGGAAGATATGATTCTAATAGAAACAACCAGTTTGTAGATACTGGAAGCTACCTACTCAACTTTGCTAACTGGGTTAATACACCACCGGGATATCCAGCAGACCTCGGAGTAGACGATCGTGGACTATCACATACCCAAATACTCCAATACTTAGTATCACAGACAACCGGGGACGATGGAAGTGATGACCTAGCAGTCCTAGAAAACTTCCGATTCACAGACGACTCAAGTACAAGTATAAATACAATAAGACCGGAAGGATTCACAAACATAACAGATAGAATAGTACCAATACAGCCAGGAGAAACAATGGAAGTCATGGGTATAACAAACAGACAATCAGACGATAACACAATAGCAGTAGAAGTCATAAGAGGCCCAGACACAGCAGCATTCGAAGTAGCTACAACAGAGGACTGGCCACTATCCGGAGAATGGAGTGTTACACTACAAGTAGACCAAAACGTCACACCAGGTAACTACACAATAGAAGCAGAAGACGGAGACTCCTCAGACGTAGTAGACTTCCAAGTCACAACAGAAAGAACACTAGACACAGGAGACGGACAACAGGTCCAAGAACTAAGAGAACGACTACAACAGAAAAACCAAACAATAAACAACCTAGAACAAGACCTCAATGAAACACAACAACAAAGACAACAACTACAACAACAAAATGAACAACTCAACCAAAGAGTCAGTCAACTAGAACAAAACATATCCAACCTAACAGAACAACAACAACAACAGCAACCTGGATTCACACCACTCGTAGCTATAATCGCATTCGTAACAATAGCACTACTCGCACTTAAAAGAAGAAAACACTAAATAACTAAATAAAGTAGGAAAAAAGAAGAAATACGTAGCAGCCAAAAAAACAAAAAATCTTTTCAACTTTCTTTTTACTTACTTTTTCCCCGTACTACTTTTTTATCTAACATCTATACTTATTTTCAGACTCTAAAATAACCTAATTCTACCAGATATATCATTAATTCATCCAGTCTAATACCTATATTAAAACATACAAGTCTTAGATTTGAAAATAGAATAAAATAATACACAATACATAGAAAATTTATATCTATTATTTTTTTGAAATCTATAATAAATTCCCTAGAAATTCTTTTGTTAAAAATTATTTATAGATTATTGGAGATATAGGATAGAATTATAAATAGAGTATTTTTTTGTTGGTTTTTGTTTTTGTCTTTGTTTTTAGCAAGGCTTATTCTTTATTGTATTATATTTTTTTTATGCAGCTTATAGTTTCGGATCCATCAAGTGGAGAATCCTATAATTTAGATGCTGATACAGATAGTATTGCAGGCCATGAGGTTGGAGAAAAGATAGATGGATCCATAGTAGGACTTGATGGTTATACTTTAGAAATAACTGGTGGTAGTGACTCTACAGGAAGACCCATGCGAAAAGATATAGTAGGATCTGATACAAAACGTGTACTTTTGAGAAATAAGACTGTAGGATTTAAACCAAAAAGAGATGGGGAAAGAAGACGTAAAACTCTACGTGGACGCCGTATAGAAGAAGATATAGTACAGGTAAACACACAGATAACAGAAAAAGGAGAAAAAACAATAACAGAACTACTAGGACTAGAAGACGAAGAAGAATCACCTGAACAATAAACCTATCTTATGTGGGTGTGTGAGGGAAGTCTGTAGGACTCCCTTCCCTTTAGGTCAGGGAGAAGTCACATAGTATAGAATATTTTTTTGTTGTATAGATATGTTTTTTATAAATGTATCGCATAGGTTTTTAGGTGTGGACTTTAAGTTTTAAGGTATGAAGGTATCTGCTTTCACGGATACATATCTTCCTAGTATAAATGGTGCTTCTTATACTGTGAACTTATGGAAAGATAAATGGAACCAGGAATGGGGTGAAATGATGGTTGTATATCCAGGTGATAAAGATTATATCCCCTCAAGTAATGAATTTCCTGTTCGTAGTCTACCTCTTCCTTTTTATGATGATATAAATCTTGGACTTCCTTTTCCCTCAGCAGTATCCGGACTATTTAGGCTTACATCAAATAAAAAATCATATAGAGATCCACGGGCTGCAGCATATGGTACTGTAGGTGCAGCAATGATGGCAGGTCTCCTATTAGGATATGGAGGATACAGATCTGCATCACGTCTATCACCAAAATCACTATTTAAAACAGAAAAAGCATTAGGGCCCACCCTAAAAACAAATGGAGTCTATAAAGAAAAAAAAGAAAAATATACAATAGATAGAGATCAAGATAGATTTTTACTTCCACGAAAAGTCCGTGAAGCAGACATAGTACATGTACATGGCCCATTCACTATGGGTATAGCAGGAGCATCACTAGCCCTCTCAAGAAATACACCATTTGTTGTAAGCTATCATACACCTACAGAAGAATACATAGACTATCTAACAGACAGAAAAAAAGTAAAACAAAACCTACTCAGGATAAACAATTGGTGGGAGAAAAAATATCTAGATAATGCAGATGCAGTAATAATACCATCAAAACAAGCCAGGTCATGGATACCAGACACAGTACCACCCAGGAAAATACATCCACTACCAAACGGAGTAGACATAGACTTTTTCCGACCAATAAAACCACAAAAATATAAACAATATCTAGAATTAGACAAAAATATAGACCTAACTGGAAAAACAATAGGTTATTGTGGACGTCATGGACATGAAAAAAGATTAAAAGACGCAATATATACAGCAAAACACCTACCAGATATAGACTTCATACTTGTAGGAAACGGACCGGCACACAAAGACCTAAAAAAATATGCAGAAAAAAACCAGGTAGACAATGTATACTTCCCCGGATTCTTAGAAAGAGAAAAACTACCAGGATTCTACAGCTCACTAGACTGTTTTATATTCCCAAGTGATGTGGAAACAGAAGGAATAGTAGCACTAGAATCTACAGCCTGTGGAACCCCAGTAGTAGCCGCAGACAGCGGAGGCCTAAAAGAAACAGTAAAACAAGGAAAAAACGGATACAGATACCCAGTAGGAAACACAGAAAAAATAATAGAAACAATACAAAAAACCCTAGACAATAAACAAAAACTAACAAAAAACTGTATAGAAATGAGAGAACAACTAGCAGTAGAAACCACAATAGAAAAACTACACAACATATACTCAAAACTACTCAGAAAATAACTCCCTTTTATATGGAGATGAAGGATAAATACCTAAATAATGACTATATTAAGTAATTGTTCTTGGAAAAAAATAGAAAACCTAGATACAGATATAGCACTATTACCAGCTGGAAGTACAGAACAACATGGACACCATCTACCATTAAATACGGATTCAATAATAGCAGAAAAAATAGCACAAAAGACAGCAGAAAAAACAGATATAATATGTCTCCCCACACTAAAATATGGAGTATCGGAAGAACACAGAGAATTCAATGGAACACTATGGATATCAACAGACACATATAGAAAAATAATATCAGATATATTCCAATCATTAGAAAAAAATGATATGGAAAAAGTAATTGTTGTAAATGGACACGGAGGAAACATTGATCCACTACAGGAAGTATGTAGAAAAACAACAAGACATACGTCTTTGTTTGCTACAGAATGGATATGGTGGCGTGCCCTAAACCTACAAAAACAACTGGGACATGCAGGAAAACTAGAAACATCACTACTATTATATCTACAAAAAGAACATATAGACCAAGAAAAAGCGAAAAAAGGACCGAATAGCTGGGGGAAAATAATAGAAGGATCCCAAACACTCTATGATGTAGAACAGTTCACAGATACAGGAACAATAGGAAACCCAAAAGAAGCAACAAAACAAAAAGGAAAAAAACTATTTAAAAAATCAACTAAATCACTTATAAACCTAATACAAACCCTAAAAAAACAGTAACAATATATTAATTTCCCATACATCTCCCTTCCCACTTTTATCTAATTAGTTAGTTCGTAAGGAAGCCTATAAACCCTCTTCCTTTAGGTAGAGGATGCATAAACTCTTCTTGCCGGAAGGGGTTTTTTAGGTATTAACATATATCAGGTTGTCCGAAAGAAGTCAATTGTAGGCTTATTGGACATACAACGAAAAACCTTATTGTATGTGGGGGGGAACAGGCGGAAATAGAGCCCTTTGGAGAGTGTAGGTTCTCTGGAATCCAAAGGCTCCCTCGCTGAACAGGGAAGCTTCCGTCCCCTCTAGGCAGGAATGGTTCACAACCTAATGGAAAACTATTGAAGTCCATAGATATACCATAATTATTTCTCTATGAGTTTTCGTCTACCCATTCTCTATATTCTTCTGTTGTTTTCAGTTCTATTGCAGTAATCTCTGGGAGATCATATGGATGGATCTTTTCTATTTCTTCTACTATATCCTCAAAGCTCTGTGTTGTTTTCATTTCGATAGATATCTCTGGATGCTTCATTTTTTCCCCTTCCCATATATATTTTGATTCTACCATGTGGGTACTTACACATGCAGCTATATTGTCATCTATGAGTTTTCCTGCTAGATCATCTGCTAGTTTTTTTGTTTCTTCTTTGGTTTCTCCTGAGATTTTTGTTTGTATTTTCAGCATGCAAAACTGTATTGTATTTTGGTGTACTAAACGTTTCTATGAATCTGACTATAGTCTTGTTTGGATTTCTTCTATATTGGGTCTTAATTAGGTTTTTAGATTCTCGTGGTTTTCTACCTCGTGGAGTTGAAACTGTGGGTCCAATATTACTTTTTAAGACCGCTAGAGGTAAGAGGTGGCTTGATAGGCTGGCAAAACCCAAACGGTTACTACATAGCTATGGTAACATTGGTGTTTTTATAGCTGTATTAACTATGGTTGGGACTTTTTTTATGTTGTTATATTCGGGGTATGTGGGTCTTGTATCTCCGCCTGAGCCTTCTGCTCTTACAGATCCTAGGAATGTTTTGGTTATACCTGGAGTAAACGAGTTTTTACCTCTATCTGTAGCTCCAGAACTACTTGGAGGCCTACTTATCGGGTTGGTAGTACATGAGGGAGGGCATGGTGTAATGTCTAGAGTAGAAGATGTAGAAGTAGAAGGTATGGGGCCTGCATTTCTAGGGTTTATTCCTGTAGGTGCATTTGTAGAACCAAACCAGGACCAAGTAGACCAAAAATCTATAGGTTCAAGGTCAAGAATCTATGCTGCTGGGATAACAAACAACTTTGTTATTGCAATAATATCGTTTATAGCACTCGCATTATTGATGAGTGCAGTTATTCCAACAGGGGGGGTTGGTATAGCTGGAGTTGTACAGAATTCAACTGCAGACAACCTAGACATACAGAGAGGAGATATAATAAAGACAGTAGAAGGAAAACAGATACAAAACCCACAGCAATACCACGACATCTTACAAAAAACTACGGGTAATATATCTATTGAGATTTCGACTAATGGAGAAACAAAAATACTGAATACATACCTACCAGGTGGAGTAAGGATAAGGAATACACTAGATGGATATCCGGCAGAAAATACTCTACAAAGTGGTGATTTGATAACTGGTATAGATGGGGAAAAAATAGAAAATACAACAGCATTCCAACAGTATATACAAAATAAAAACCCTGGGGAAACAATAACGATAACATATCTTAGAAACGGCCAAACAAACCAAGATACAATAGAGCTTGCTGAAAACCCACAACGTCCTAATAGTCCATTTCTTGGTGTAACATTTTATACAGAATCCCAACTTGTTGGAGTGGTTCCATATAACCAAAACATCCCTATAGGCTATCTTGGTTCCCTGAATCCTATAGATTGGATTGCATCTATATATCTGCCATTTGGTGCTACAGGACCACAGTTTTCTGGGTTCCATGGAACTACACTAGGGTTTTATAGTCTAAATGGGGTGCCAGCAATGTTTGGAGGCATATATTGGTTTATACTAAATCTGTTATATTGGACTGCATGGATAAATTTTAATGTAGCAGTTCTAAACTGTATACCACTAGTTCCACTAGATGGTGGAAGAATATTTAAAGAAATGGCTACAGGGATACTAACCCCTATAACAAAGAAAAATAAAGAAAAAATAGCAAATATAGCTACGGGAGCAATAGCAGTCCTAATGCTAGCTAGTATTTTTCTATCTATACTTGGCCCCAGAATTCTGGGATAGAAATCTCCTCTATAATATCTGAATCTTCCTCTTTTTCTTTGTTTTCTTGTTCTATGTTTTCTATTTTTTGTCTATATCTGTTTTGTCGGTTTTTCCTTGGGTTTTTTTGTTTTTTTATTTCTTTTTTGATTCTTTTTTTCCAGGATGTAAGTGCTTCTACCTCATGTACCTCTTTTTGTGTTAGTCCACGTAGCTGATTTCTTTCTTCTGTTCTTGGAAAAACTCCATGTAGCTCTAAGAGCTTTTTAAGTTTTGAACAGAGTTTTTCTCCCTGGGAGTCCCAGTCTGTTAATACTATAGCTTCTTCTGTTTTTCTTGATACTTCTTCTGCATTTGTGAGTAGGCTTTTACCGTTTCCTTTAACTCTAATTACTTCGGTTTCAACACCAAGATTTCTAAGTGCTTCTTTATCTCCTTTTCCCTCAACTAGCACTGTTTCTACCTTGCATACGGCCTCCACTATTTCCTCGAATCTGTGAAGACGATCTTCAGGAGTTTTCATTTGTGGAAAGGATCCCCTATATACTTATGTTTCTCGTGGAGAAGCCAAAAGCTTTTTTCCCCTCGTTTTTAAGCTACAGCGTGCGACTCGTCGTAAAGTTTGGGGGAACCAGCCTAGCAACAGGGGAAAAGATAAGGAAGGCAGCCGAAAGTATCAAAGCAGAAATTGATAGAGGAAACGAAGTAGCAGTAGTAGTATCTGCGATGGGAGACTCTACAGACAGGCTGATCGAAGTATCAGATAGTGCCGGAGTAGAAGAAAAACATAGAGACGAAATAATAAGCATGGGAGAAAGGACATCAGCCAGAGTATTCAACGCAGTACTATCAAGCCTAACAGACAGCATCTCTCTAGAACCAGGACACAAACACTGGCCAGTAATCACAGACAAAGAAGGAAGCATAGACGAAAATAGAAGCCAAGAAAAAATAAACCAACTAAAAACCCTCCTAGGAAAAAAAGTACCCATAATCTGTGGATTCCTAGGAGAAACAACAGATGGAGAAATAACAACCCTAGAACGTGGAGGAAGCGATACAACAGCAACACTTCTAGGTAAATACCTAAACGCAGATGAAGTAATAATAGCAACAGACGTAGAAGGAATAATGACAGGAGACCCAGAAAGCGTAGAAAAACCACAAAGCGTAGAATCAATAACAACAGAAGAAATGAAAGACCTCTCAGAAAGAGGAGCAAAAGTAATAGCACCAAGCGCACTCCGATACAAAACAGAAGGAACAACAATACGAGTAGTCCACCACGAAAACCTAGAAGGAGGAACAATCATAGAAGGAAGCCCAAGACGACAGATAGAGCTAAGAGAAGAAAAACTAGCAGCAGTAACAATAGCAGGAAAATCAATACTAGAAACACCAGGACTACTATCAAAAGTATCCACCTATCTAGGAAAAGAAGGAATAAACATATACGGACATTCAACAGGAAGAGACTCAATGTCATTTTTCCTAAAACAAACAGAAGGAAAAAAAGCACAAGAACTACTACACAAAGAAGTAGCCAAAAAAGAAAAACTAACAGGAGTCTCCCTAAGAGAAAACATAGCAATGCTAGTAATATACAACATAGAAGACCTCGCAGGAGCCATGAAAGAAACCAGCCAAGCACTAAAAAAAGCAGACATAGACGTAGTAGAAATATCCTCAAGCGTAACAAGCATAGCCATATTCATAGACTGGACAGACAGACACCAAGCCCTAGAACTAGTAGAAGAAATACCACTACCCTAAAAAAACAAAAAACCCAATGAAAAAATGGTTTTTCCAATATTTAATCTCCAGATATCAAGAAAAAAATAAACCAAAAAAATACCTCTTTATAGACTCTATCCAGACAGTCTAATTTATACTTATTCTATATCATCGAATATCATCCATTCTGAAAGACATTATATACGCTGTTTTGGATCCAAATCTGATATTTTATCTTAATTAATAGCTATAGACAAATAAAACACATATTAAATGTTGATATGTCATAGTGACAACAGAATTAGTTATAATGGTTGAATATACAGTTTTATTAGAAGGAGCAATACTGGTAGAAGATGTAGAAGAAGTAGATAAAGCAATAGATATAGCACTAGATAAAGCCAAGAAAACCACAGATAAAGCAGACATAGAGATAGGATTTATGGACTGTCCAGTATGCAGTGAACCCTTAGATTCTGTTTGTATATTCGCAAAAAAAGCCTTAGTAGGATTAATATATGAACAAAAAATAAATGCAGAAACAAGAGAAAAGGCAGAAACAAAAGCAAAAAACCAAATAGACCTAAAAAACCTGAAAACACTAGATATAAACCAAAACTAGATAGAACTCTTTCCATCCTTTAAGTAATATATAAAAATATAGAAATTTAGCTTCCTTCTATTTTTCAGGGATTTTTTTTATATTCCCTCCTAGACTTTTTATGTCTTCTATAAAGCTTGGATAAGATATATTTATACATTCAGCATTTTTTATCTTTATACCTGAAACAAGACCAACAAGAGAAAAAGCCATCACTATTCTATGATCACCCCTACTATCTATCTCTATATTACCGGTGTCTTTTTTTCTTAGGTTTCCTTTAACTATTAAATAGTCTTTCCCTTCTTCTATATCTACTCCAAGCTTTCTAAGTTCTTCAGATATAGCTTCCAGCCTATCCACTTCTTTATACCTTAGATGTCCTACATTCTCTATTTTTGTACTTCCAGATGCAAACATACCAAGGACAGCTATTGTAGGAACAAGGTCAGGATTATCGGATCCATCAAACTCTATACCATTTAATTCTCCACTTTTTGATGCTTTAACTACACCATCTTTCCATTCTATATCTACACCCATTCTATCTAGTAGATCAACTATCTTTGAATCTCCTTGAGCATCATCAAACAAGTTCTCTATTTTGACATTTCCAGTTAATGCTCCAGCAGCCATCAGGTATGATGCACTAGAAAAATCTCCTGGAACCTGTAGAGTATCTTGGCTGAAACTTTGATCTCCTTCTATATAGAAACCATTTTTTGTTTTTTCTATATCTATACCTGAATCTTCAAGTACCTCTATTGTCATATCAACATAAGGCTTACTCTTCAAATTCTTTATATGGATTTCAACTCCTTTCTTTGAAGCTGGTCCAACAAACAAAAGAGATGAAACAAACTGAGAGGAAATGCTTGCATCTATCTCAGTTCTACCACCTTCTATAGGCCCCTCAACGATTATTGGAGGTTTCCCATTTCCTTTAGTTGAAAATACACTACACCCAAGATCGTTCAAAGAATCAATTAAGGGCTGATTAGGCCTATCTCTTAAACTTTCATCTCCGGTTAAAACTGAAAAACCATCAACAAGACTACATGTCCCAGTAAGTAGTCTTATAGTTGTACCTGAATTACCACAATCTAAAACATCATCTGGAACAACTGGATTACTATTAAATCCATCAATAACTAATTTTTTATCCTTCCAACTGGCTTCTGCACCTAAAGTTCTACAACACCTTAAAGTTGCCTCTGTATCCTCACTTTTTAACGGATCCAAAACAGTTGTTTTACCACCAAGCCCTCCTGCAAGTATACATCTATGCGTATAACTCTTACTAGGAGGAGCTTCTACAACACCATCTATATCTGAAGCAGTAATCTCTATATCCACTAAATATTCCTCGAACTCCCTACCTAAAACCATTTAAGAAAAAAACCAGAAAACAATATTTATCTATTTGCTGGTTTGTAGGAGGGAAAGCAATAAACCCTCTTTTCTTTGGGTGGGGGTGGATGGATTTTTTTATAGGAACTGGATGGTTTAGGTATTTGTATATTCTGTGTTTGGTTGTTCAATCTGAACTGTGTTTGGTTGGTTTATCTGAGGTTTCATAGGCTTGTTGGGTTTTGTATGATAGGGGGGGCAGTTGGAATCTAAGCCCTCTGACGTAATGGCTTCTATCAATGTGAGTTCGGTTGATGGAACAGGGAAGCCCCGTCCCCCCCTTTAGGTCTTGGTAGTTCACCTCACTGTGAGCCGGTAAGACTCTGTGTATAGATCCGAGATGCACCATCTATGTATTTTTTTTTACGATTTTGAACACTGCTCTATGTCGACGGACAACCTCCAAACATGGGATAAACCCTCTAGATACATTCTAGGAGATAGCTGTATAGTTGACAAGGTAGAATGTGGTATATCCAGGGTCACTATGCAATTGATTCAACCTTTCCTTAATTTTTGGTGATAAAAGAATCTGGTGGCCTGAAGAAGTCTGTCTTTTAGGGTGGGGAATATTTCATTCTTCATCTTCTAGGTTCATTGCTTTGAAGAATCTTTCTTTAACTACTTCTTCTACTAGTTCTGTTAGTTTTCCTTCTTCTTCAAGTTCTCCGAATATACCTAGTGGGATTTGTGCTCCTGCTCTGTCTTTGTGTCCACCTGCTTTTCCGTCTTCTTGGAATGCTTCTCTCATGACACTATCTAGGTTCACTCTTGAGTCATCTGATCTTGCGCTTATCCTTATTTGGTCTTCTACTATACCGAAGACGAGTGTTGTGGATACACCTTCTAGGTTCATTAGGTAGTCTGCTGCTTGAGGTATGGAGTCTCCTTCTGATGTTCTGGTTACACATGATACTAGAGAGGAGGCTCTTACTTCTCTGTTCGCTATAGCTTTACCTATAGTGTCAAGTGTACTAGGGCTAAATACAGCTTGTTGTGCCTCTCTTAATAAGTCCTCATTTGATATTGGGTGTAGATACTTAGCTGCACAGTAATCTCTGGATGTAACCCCTTTGAGAAACCCTAATGTCTCTGATCGTATAGCAAATAATAGGGATGTAGCTAGATCTTCATCTGGCTCTATTTCTAGTTCCTGTAGATATTCTACAAGTATTGTTGTGGTTGCACCAAATTCTTCTCTTACATCTATAAATTTAGCTTCTATTTTTTCCTCATCGGGAAGATGATGATCTATAACTATGTCTGTGTCAACATCTTCAGGTATATCGTTGTTTTGTTCCTTTATAGAATGGTCTACTAGGCTTATAACATCGAAACTATCTAGTTCGTCTAGGTTTTCACCTAGCTTTGTCATCTCTATATCCATCAATGTAACTAGGGCTCTGTTTTGTTGGTGGGTTACTTCTCCCGAATAGAATAACCCACCATCTAAACCTATCTCTTCTGCTATCTTTTTTAGTGCTAATCCACTAGCTATACAGTCTGGATCTGGGTTTTCATGGCAGACTATAGCAATTGATTCCTTACCTTCTAGTATTTCAACTAGCTCGTCTGCTTTACTCATTTTCTGTCTCTTTTCAAAAACAGGTTACCGTCAAACATAACTTTTTCGAGGATCGATCAAACATAATGATGGGAGAGACAAAAGCGAGGAAACAGGCGGCACAGGATCTCGCTAAAAAAGTGGCAAGAGGAGACATAGAGAGGGATGAACTGGAGAAAAAGAAAAAAGAAATATGTTCCCAGTATGGAGCAGAACTTCCTAAAAATTCAGAGATATTAAAAGAAATACCAGAAGAAAACAGAGAAAAAGCAAAAGAAATACTACGTACAAAACCGGTAAGGACGAAAAGTGGTGTCACTCCCGTAGCAGTAATGACGTCTCCAGCACCCTGTCCACATGGAAAATGTACATTCTGTCCAGGAGGTCCAGACTCAGAATTTGATTCACCTCAGGCATATACAGGAAAAGAACCTGCAGGCCGTAGAGGAGAATACAATGACTACGATCCATATGATCAAGTGGAACATAGACTGAGCGACTTACACAGAAATGGACATCCAATAGACAAGATAGAACTAATACTTATGGGTGGAACATTAACAGCAAGACCTATAGACTACCAGGAATGGTTTGTTAAAAGATGTCTTGAAGCTATGAATGACTTCCAGAGACAACAAGGAAAAGGAAACTGGAGTTCATTCGAACAAGTAGAAAACGAAAACGAAAACTCAAATGCAAGAAACGTAACAACAACATTTGAAACAAAACCAGACTGGTGTGGAAAAGAACAAATCGATCTAATGTTACGTCTTGGAGGAACAAAAGTCGAAGTAGGAGTAGAAACAACACATGATCCAACACTGAAAAAAACACATAGAGGACATACAGACCAAGATACCAGAAAAGCAAACAGAAAACTTAGAGATGCTGGATTCAAGGTAGGATTCCATATGATGCCAGGGCTACCAGGAAGAACACCAGAAGACGACCTAGAAGATTTTAAAAAAATATTCCAAAACACTGCATATAGACCTGACTATCTAAAGATATATCCAACACTAGTAGTAAAAGACACAGGAATATACCATCAATGGAAAAACGGAGACTATAACCCCCTAACTACAGAGGAAGCTAAGAAACTTGTAGCAAAAATCAAATCGTTTGTACCAGAATATACAAGGATATCAAGGGTACAAAGAGATATACCAGCAACAGAAATAGAAGCAGGAGTACAAAAATCAAATCTACGACAACTTGCAAAAAAACATCTAAAACAAAATGGAGGTAGATGTGACTGTATACGGTGTAGAGAAGTGGGAATGAACGATCAAAAACCAACAGATATAGAAACAAAAGAAAAAACATATCGGTGTGCAGGAGGCAGGGAATTTTTCATACAAAAAATAGACCCAACAAACAACCTATTGTTAGGATTTATACGTCTACGTTTTCCTGGAAGCCCAACAAGAAAAGAACTAAAAAACTCAGGCATAGTAAGGGAACTACATGTATATGGAACAGAAGCTGGAATAGATGAAAAAACACAAGAAAAAATACAACATAGAGGAATAGGAACAGAACTAATGGAAAAAGCAGAAAACAAAACAAAAAACCAAGGATATGAAAAACTTACAGTCCTAAGCGGTATAGGGGTAAGAAACTACTATAGAGACATAGGATACACTAAAGACGGATCTTATATGTCCAAAAAACTCTAGGGTAATAACCTCTGAATACTGTATGGATTCGAAGACTCTAGAATATATAAAAGGAAGATTCAAAGATTACTATAGAAAAACAGAAATAAACCCGCCTCCAGAGCCTGAAAAAAGAGAATGGGGACATATTTCCTTCAAACAAAACATGCACAGACATCTATCACTATTTGATATAGGAAGTATAGATGACTGGCTAATAAGAGAAAACCCACAACATGTCTACTATAGCTCAGCTATATATGACACTCCTGGAGCAAGAGAAATGCAACTAAAAAATTGGAAAGGAGCAGACTTAATCTTCGATCTAGACGCAGACCATCTAACAAATGTAGAAAAACACCATACACATCCAGAATCTCTAGAAAAATGTAAACAAGAACTTCTAAACCTAATTTCTTTTCTCGAAGATGATTTCGGATTTAAAAAAATGGAGATAGTATTTTCTGGTGGAAGAGGATACCACATACACATAAGAGACAAAAAAGCAAGACAGCTTGATGGAGAAGGAAGAAGAGAAATAGTAGACTACATAGAAGGAAACAATCTAGAACTAGACTCTATAATATATACCGAAAGAGTAGAAGGAAAATATGGAACAGAATCTGCACAAATAAAAAAACTAAAACAAAACGGATGGGCAGCAAAAGTCAGAAACCAAATACAAACTCTAACAGAAAACCTAAATAAAATGGAAGAAAAAAAAGCAAAAAACCACCTAAAAAACTATAAAGGAATAGGGGAAAAAAGAGCTAAAAAAATATATAAAGCTCTAACAGAACATAGAAACCAAATAGAAAAAGGAAACATAGACACGGTAGGAATACCAAGTTTTTGGGAAAAAATAACAAAAAAAGCCAGAGAAAAAAACAAAGCAGAAATAGACGAACCAGTAACAACAGATACAAGACGCCTAATACGACTCCCAGGATCACTGCATGGAGGAACAGGACTAAAAGTACAAAGAATAGAAAAAAAATCCCTAGAAGACTTCAAACCCCTAGAAGACTCTATAGCATTCTCAGACCACAAAATAGAAATACAACCACAAAAACAAACACAGATACACATAAAAAACCAGACCTTCACCTTAGAAGAAAAAACAACACTACCAGAATACGCAGCAATATATGCAATACTAACAAAAAAAGCAAAACTAGCGTGACATTCTCCCTACCGTAAATGGTGGGGGTTCCCGAGGAGTCACCGACCCCTTCATAGTCGAAAGCTGTGGAGGTCCGAGTCCGCTCGCCGACTTGATACCTATATATAGAGCTGGAGTTCAGAGGTTGGGTTGTAGCTACACCGTTCGGGCGTTGTCACAGACACCTCTGTTCCATACTAGAGGGCTTATTTCATTCCTTGTTGAAAGCTCAAAACAAAATATGTGGGTTATAAACCTAAAACTGTAAGAGGGGTTTATTGTGTCTTCCACCTAATGGAAATGGGGTTTTATTGCACCAACCCAAAGTTAGATAAAACTCTAACACAAACAAAACTCCGACTGTCTTTACCATCCTCTTCGGGGATTCCACGTCCTTTATGGCGTGGAGGATGTCAATTTATACTAATTATAAGGAATATAATAGATGAAATCACTCTACTGTATGGTGTTGGATTTTTCCAAGGTATACTAAACCAAGGATATATTACCTAATATATACTATATATTTATTACCTCTCTATCTAGACAAAAAAATATAAACCATCTTATTATATGGATATAGAACAGCTTAGAATAGCCCAACAAAAGGAGAAAAAATCCAGGAAGCTTCAAGACCTAGAGGATAGTTTCTATCCAAAAGCAAGAGCTCTAGCAAAACAAAATCAAAGCGCTAGAAAACTACTAGAAAAAATATATGAAAAACGGATAGGAAAAATAATAAAGCTAGCATCACTTTCTGCAAACGGATCAAACACTTCAACCTCAGAGATGACAAAAGAAGAAAAACAAATCTATAGAAACATAGTAGAACAACTAGAAAAATCAAGAAAAAAAATACTAGAAGGAAAACAAAAAAATAAACCAAAACCCAAAGACCAAAATAACCAATCCGATAATCAAAACAACGAACACAGAAAACCAAAAAACGAGAATAAATATATAGAAATTAAAGCCAATGAAGACCTCCCAATATTTTTGGGTGTTGACGGAAAGGAATATGAACTAAAAAAAGGAGAAAAAGAAAAAATACCACAAAAAAATGCAGAACCTCTACTAAAAAACCATTCTGCAACAAAAACCAAAAACCAAAACAAAAAAACCACAAACAACTAAAAACTAATATATAAACTAAAAACAAACATAATATATTAAGTTTCTAACCAACAAAAAAACAGATATACATAAACATAATTTTACTTTATATAAAAAACAAAAAATCAACATTCTTTACTACTATGAAATTTAAAAGAAAAACTAATGAAGAAGACGAGCAGGAGAGGATTTCTAGCAACAGCTGCAGGAACAACACTAGCTACTGGTACAGCCTTAGGACAAAACAACACCACTAATGTAACAAATAACGCCACACCTACAAACCAAACAGATACTGAACAAGATGGAGGGCCTTCTACGTATGTTGTTGAGATGAGGAGTAGTGGTGGTGCGTATTTTTTTGATCCTGTTGGTTTGCGTGTTCAGCCGGGGGATACTGTTCGTTGGGAGATTGTTGAGCCTCCTCATAGTACTACGGCGTATCATCCTAGTAATCCGCAGGCGGATGTTCAGTTAATTCCGG
>JAHENH010000060.1 GCA_018609935.1 Halobacteriales archaeon
CCGGAATTAACTGAACATCCGCCTGCGGATTACTAGGATGATACGCCGTAGTACTATGAGGAGGCTCAACAATCTCCCAACGAACAGTATCCCCCGGCTGAACACGCAAACCAACAGGATCAAAAAAATACGCACCACCACCACTCCTCATCTCAACAACATACGTAGAAGGCTCCCCACCCTGGGTATCATCACTAACGTTACCAGTAGTATTATTATTGGTGGTAGATACATTTTCAGTAGTGGAGATGTTCTGAGAGGCGTTTTGAGCTTCAACTTTTTCTAAGAGAGTTGCTGAACCTGCTACTATCGCCAGAAATTTCCTTCGGTCTACTCCCATATCTTCTCAACTCGTAGAAACCATTTAAGTTGTACGGATCAGTTGTGATAAGTGAACTAAATAAAAAGAATAAACTATCTTCATTATTTTATTTTTTATTCTTTATCTTTTTGCCTTCAAGAAGGTCTTTATACTCTGATGTAGAAGCATATATACCTGTATAAAAAGGGCCAAAAACAGAATATAATGAACTTGCCTTATCAAATCTCATATCATAGACAATATGTTTAAATGAAATTGGATTATCACCAAATAATGTAACTCCAAATTCCCAGTCATCTAATCCTATAGATCCAGAAACAATTTGGTTTACTTCACCTTTATAGTTTCTACCTGTTTTCCTATGTTCGGTCAAGAATTTTTCTCTTTTTTCTTTGGAAAGAGTATACCAATTTTTATCTTCCCCTCTTTTTCTAGACATAGGATAAAATGACATATATTTTGAATTAGATAAATCAGGATATAGCTTTCTTTCTGCATATTCGCTAATTTCATTCTGTTCTATTTCCTCATTTGTATATCCTCCGAGTTCAGTAACGGAAAGATATGATTTTTTTGTCTCTAAAAAATCTAGAGATATATTCAACTTTCGTCTAGCAGCATCTAATTCTTCTAAACTAGATCTAATATGTATAAACATTAGGTCTGAACTATCTCCTAATATTGAATATAAACTAGAATTTTCGTTTTTTTCAAAAAAAGATCTTAGATTCTCTGCTTTTTTTTCTGTGTTTTTATTACATTTATTCCAGTGGATTTTTTTGATTTCGTGTAATAAAAACCAACCTTCAGCTTTGTTGTGGGGTTCAGGCATATTAGGAAAAAGTTTCACAAGCCAATAAAAATTCAATTTTCTGTTTTTGCATAAATGGAAATATCTGATATTTCCTTATGCGTATGGTTTATATCATATTTTCCATAAGAGAAAGTTTAGATAGAGTATTTTCAGGATGGATTGTCTGAATATTTCAGGTTATATTATCCGAATTTCCCAGTTATATAATCTTCTACACGTTGGTCTTCTGGGTCCTCAAATATTTTCTCTGTATTATTATATTCTACTAATTCTCCACCTGTAAGAAAGACAGCTGTTTTATCGCTTATCCTAGCAGCTTGTTGCATATTATGGGTTACAATAATTACAGTATAGTTTTTAGCAAGCTCTATGATCAAGTCTTCTATTTTAGCTGTAGCTGTAGGATCTAAAGCACTTGCAGGTTCATCCATTAAGACTACTTCCGGTTCAACTGCAATTGCTCTGGCTATACATAGTCTTTGTTGTTGCCCTCCTGAAAGAGAGAGTCCATTTTCATCTAGTCTGTCATTTACTTCTTCCCAAAGAGCTGCTCTTTTTAGAGCTTTTTCAACTCTTGAATCTAAGTTGTCCTTCATACCTTGAATCCTTAAACCATATGCTACATTGTCATAGACTGACTTAGGGAAGGGATTAGGTTCTTGAAAAACCATGCCTACACGCCTTCGTAGAGCTACAGGATCGACATCTTCGTCATATAAATTTTTATCTCGTAGAAAAACTTTTCCTTCAACTCTAGCTTCTTCTATTAGATCATTCATACGATTTATACATCTTAGAAATGTAGACTTTCCACAACCTGATGGTCCAATTATAGCTATTATTTTATTTTCTGGAACTTTTAATGATACATTATTTAAAGCCTTTTCATTGCTATAATAAACACTAAGATCTTTAGTTTCAACTATAAAATCTTCCTCTCTAGATTTATTCTTAGCTTTAGATTTTTGTTTATTTTCTAATGTTTCTGTTTCTATTTCAATACTTGGGTTTTTTTCTTCTTTTTTTTGCACCATTATGTTATTTAGGGATTTGGTGTTGCAGATTGTATTGCCGCTTCAGCTATATTTCCACCATATTCAGCAGTTCTACTTATACTATCAACCACTAAACCTAAAAGTTGTGCATTTCTTGAATCCAATGAATGTATTTTTCCATCTAATTTTTCTCTCTTTTTTTCTACTGAATCTATTTCAGATAGCGCCTGATTAGCTAGTTGTGTTGCATCGCTTCCCTCCAATTCAAGTAATGCTTTCGAAGAATTATCTATTACATTAAGGGATACTTCACTCATATCTATTAAAACAGTTTGGATGTTTTTAGGAGGTTTCTCAATTTCTTTTGCAACTTCAGCTATTTTTGTAGCGTGATCAGCTATTCTTTCAAGCTGTCTAGCTGCTGTATGATAATCAAAATAAATTTCTCTATTTTCCGAAGTTTCATCTCTTAGTGAAGAGCGAAATAGACGAGAAACGGTAGAAAACATCCTATCTACATCATCATCCCTTTGTATAATATCTTCAGAATCACCTTTATCTATAACTACATCTATAGCATCTTTAAACATACTATGTGAGATTAATCTCATCCTATCTACAGTTCGTTTTACACTTAGTTCAGAAGGATCTAATATATCTTTGAATACTACTGTCTTACCTGTTTCTTCTACAACCTCCATCCCAGTTAGTTTCTGTCCTGCTTCTCTAAGAGATCTTCTTTGATTACTTTCTATACCTCCAGGAGATTCTACCCTAATTAAATCAAACCCCTCTATGTACATAGTAATAACAGCTCTTTTTACTTCTTCAGCATCCATATCAGAACTATCTATAGTGGCTTCTTTTCTTTTTTTCCTTACAGCTGGTTTTAAAACTAGAGATGAACTTTTAGGTAAAAGTTCTAGTTCGCTTCCTTCTTTTATATTTTGTTCTTTTGCCCATCCCTTAGGTAATGAAATTACATATGTTGATCCTCCAGTGAGTTGTACTTTTCTTTTTTCCATCTCTATATATAAAAGAATATCTATTGAGAAATAAATACTTTGAAAAATAGTTATATATAAAGTAAGAATAATATAAAATAAATATATAAACTATATAATATCCTCAACGTTGGAGTACCACATTTTATGTTTATCCACTTTATCTAAAGCATTTGCAATTTCTACAGCTAATATATGCCAACAAAACTCTCCTGGATCTAGATTATAATAAAAGTCAGGACAGCTACAATTATTGTCTTCAATTATATATTCTTCTGTATTACCTACAACAACTGTAAAGTCTAGATATCCTTTTACCCTTTTTTCCTCTACAGCTTCCAAGGCCTTTTCACCTCTTTCACCGTATTCTTTTTTCAGTTCTTCTTTTATATTAGGGGTTATTCCCTGTTCTTTTAATTTCTCTAAACACATCTCTATATATCTTAAAAACGTTTAAACTAATATAAAGGAAGACGGGGACTGTGGTTTCTTCTAGGCAATTCCACGTGGACTTTCATCTTCTTCATCTTCTATATTATTTAATGCAAATTCTAAAAGTTCTCTATATGCTTCAGAAGTTGAAATACCATGTTTTTCTGCATACTCTTCAACGGATTCATGTAACAAATCCGGTATTTCTATATTCATTTTACAAATAATCTATATTTTATATCATTATTCTTTAACTCATCCAATATCCTTTCTACTACTATTTCTTTAGGATTATGAATTTCTTTAACTCTTTCCTCAAGTTCCTTAAAATTCTCAAAGCTTTCTATCTCCCTTTCTTCTAAAATGGAATTTCTAGTTTTTTCACCTATTCCAGGTAGGAGATCAAGTTGATGCATCCTAATAGATATAGCCCCAGCATCATTGAAAAAAGAAATAAAATTTTGTTCGTTTTCTTCTATTATTTCTTTTATCCCATATTCCAACTCTGTTTTAGAACCTTGACTAATCTCATCAAAATTTATTTGTTCTTTTCTATCTACTTTTTCATCATCTAATAAATCACCAATTTTGATATTATTACTAGGGGAAAATTTTACTAATTTAAATTCATCTGATATCGCTTGAGCTATAGGCTGGTCCCCAGGTATATAGTCAAGGACATAATAAGACATTACATAAACACCAAAAATTTAATTTAATATTTATAATCGAGTATTATATCAGTTATTTCATCAAGTTCATCTCCATCTAATGAATATCTCTCTTTTGCGTATATAGCTCTAAGTTCCTCCCTAGTTTCTGGAAGTATCTCTGCTATTTTATAGGCAACAAAATCATCCATTTTATCCAACTTTTTAAGTTCATTAACTAAATTTTTAGCCTCCTCTCCCTCCAGCAATGCAGTTTCATTTACATGCTCTAAAGAACGTCTTAGCTCATATGGAAGCTCCCCTTCCTGTTCACTCCTTTCATCTGCTATATCATTCAATAACTTCTTTACCTCTGCAGAGGTTATATATTCTTCATTTATTTTCTGTCTCATATTTTTGAAATACTAATTTATTTTTATTTTAACACACGCCTTTAAGAAGTACAAGAGATGGAAGCTTTTATATTTTTCCTGAAAGTCTTATTATCTTTATTTTACAAAAATAAAAATAAATAAGTGAAATATCATGACATCACCATGATAAATATATTATATATAAATATAAAATGAAATATACATTAAATACGTAAAAAAATAAAATAATTAATAAAAAACCGATATTTCTATCCTAGGTAAAAAATGAGGTATACACAAATTAAGTTCTATATCCACATATTCTATAAAGGTTCTTGTCACACAGTACCAAGAAAGTAGATATATCTTCCATACAATCTTCCTTTGTTAAAGCTCACATCTAAGTGTAGGTTATAGTGTATCTTCTTAATATATATAAATAGCGGATACAGTTAGTTTAAATGTATATAGCCATAGATGCTGGGGTATTCCGCTTAGGTTATAATTAAACCTTTTCAGAATAACTCCTTAGTTAGGATTATAAAAATATCTATGATAAAAACTGAAAATGGGAAAATCATAGCTAAAGAAGTTGAGTGTGCGAAAAGTTTGTTACAAAAAAGTATAGGTCTAATGTTTAGAATAAATCCCCCTGACGCACTTGTATTCACTTTCAACAAGGAACGAGAAAGAAATATACATACATTTTTTGTTTTTTTTGATTTACAAGTAATTTTTTTAGATTCTGAAAATAAAATCAAAAAAACAAAAAAACTTAGAGCATATAGAGATATAACAAAAGGAAAAGCCAAAAAAATTGTAGAGATACCATATAAAAATAATAAAAAGTGTGATAATATCCTTAAAAAAGATGAAAAGCTCATATTTACAAATAAAACACAAAAAGGCACAAAGATCTAAAATAAATTGAAAGTAAAGTATAATTAAATCCCTAATAAAAACTATACATTGTACAGATTTTTCCTACTATAAAAAATAAGGATTAAAAATAGGACTTAATCCAGTTAATAGATTATATCAAAAACTCGAGTAAAGAAGTACTTATAAAATTAATATTAAAATATGTATTCTTTTTATATATCAAAGTGGACTTATTAATACATGAAGAATAAAGATATTTTAGTAACAGGTGGAGCAGGTTTCATTGGATCAAATCTTGCTAATTATCTTAACCAAAATAATAATGTTGTAGTTATAGATGATTGTTATCTAGGTACTGAAGATAATCTTGATAAAAATGTTGAATTCCATAAAAAAAGTGTTTTAGATGCTGCACTTCCCACAGATGTAGACATAATTTTTCATCTTGCAGCTCTCTCCTCATATCGTATGCATGAAGAAAACCCGACAAAGGGCGCAAGAGTTAATATAGAGGGTTTTATTAATACAGTCCAACAAGGTATAGAGGATGGATGCAACACAGTTGCCTATGCCTCTACATCCTCTATATATGGTAGTCAAACAGAACCCTCTCCAGAGGATATGTCCGTAAAAGCAAATACTGGGTATGAAGCCTCTAAATTGGCTAGGGAGCATTATGGTGAATATTTCTCAAATCATTATGATATAAATACGGCTGGTGTTAGATTTTTTTCAGTATACCAAGGATATGGAGGAGCGGAAAAACATAAAGGTGAATATGCAAATATTATAGCACAGTTTACTGATGATATAGCTAATGGGGAAAAACCAAAGATATATGGAGATGGAACTCAAACCCGAGACTTCACTCATGTCTCAGATATTGTTAGAGGACTTGAAAAAATAGGAGAGAATAAATTAAACGGAATCTATAATATAGGAACAGGGGAAAGTTACAACTTTAATACAGTTGTAAAAATGATAAACAATGAATTAAAAACTAATATAGAACCAGAATACATCGAAAATCCAATACCTGAAAATGTATATGTACATCATACAAAAGCAGACATATCAAAAATAAAGAAAGAAACTGGATGGACACCCCAAATAGATTTTAAAGAAGGAATAAATAGAGTATGTAGCCAATATAAGTAAAAATTAAGACCATACTACCCTCGTTTGTGTTTTGAACCATTTTGTAATCAATTTCAAGGATTCACTTCATTAATGTATGTAAATTATACTTATATTTGAACCCTGAAAGTCTTCATGTTAAAGGAATAGCTAATGTTCATATCCTCTATTTTTTAGTTTTTTTCCATCCATTTTAATACCTGTCTCAGTACATTTACCTATAATACTAAAATCTATTTCTTTTTTCGCTTTATTTATTTTAGATGGTGGGAGTGTGAATAATAGTTCATAATCTCCTCCGACAAATATATTCTCTAATTTAGTATTTTTTATTAATGGAATTTTTTTGGATTTTATTTCGAATCCAATATCGTTTATTTTAGCTAATTTATTCAGTTCAGATGATAGTCCATCACTTATATCAGTCATAGAGCTTGCATATTCAGCAATTTTTTTTCCTTCACTAATTCTTGGAGAAAATTTAAATAATTTATTTGATTTCTTTTTTTTCCCTTCTTTTAATAGTTGAAGAGCTAAGGCTGTTCGACCTAATTTACCCGTTATACATACTCTGTGGTTTAGTTTAGCACCAGATTGATATATTGGAGACTTTGTTTTCCCTAAAACCGAAGAAGTTAAAGTAAGTTCTTTATGTCTAATAATATCTCCTCCTATATATTGTGTATCAAATTTGTCACATATTGTATATGCCCCATTAGCTATTTCTTCAATTTCTTCAAATTTTGATGTACCTATCGCCAATACTGCTGCTGTTGGTTCACCGCCCATAGCTGATATATCACTTAGAGATACTGCAATTGCTCTCCAACCTATTGTTTCATTATATATTCCGTCAGGTATATGGGTTGAACGTCTAAGCATATCAGTAGTGATCAATAGTTTCTCTTTACCATACTCAATTACTCCACAATCATCTCTTACATTAAATTTTTTGTCCAGTATCGATAGAGCTTCTCTTTCTTTCATTCTAAATAGATTTTCTAAATATTTTATTTAATATATATTTCTTATTCCTGTTTTTAGAAAGAGTTAACCTATTTCGACTAGATTTTGTTTTTAATGGCTACAGTCTATGAAGTTTCAGCTGAAAAACTTATAGATGAAATAAAGAGTGAGTTGAAAGAAAGAGAGGAAGTCAATCCTCCTGAATGGGCTGAGTTTGTGAAGACATCTCCAGCTAATGAACTCCCCCCTGAACAGGATGATTGGTGGTATATTAGAGCTGCAGCATTATTGCGTAGAGTCTATATAGAAGGACCTATTGGAGTGGAACGTCTTAGAAGAAGATATTCTAAAAGAGATAGGAAAGGAAACACACCGCCTAAAAGAGAAAAAGGAAGTGGTAAGATAATTAGAACATCACTACAACAGCTAGAGCAAGCAGGATTAATAGATAAAAAGGAAGGTGAAGGAAGAAAAATATCTGCAGAAGGGAAATCCTTCTTAGAAAGGGTTGCTGAAAAACTTACAGACGATTTTTAAGTTTGGTAATCCTTAATAATTAATATGAGTGAAGATGAGGAGATAGAAAGACTTAGAGAGAAAAAAGCTAAAGAACTAAAAGAAAAAAAAGGAGAAGAAAGTAGAGAAGAAGCAACTAATAAAAGAGCTGAAGAACAGAAGAAAGCGATTCTTAGAAAAATACTTGAACCTGAAGCTAGGGAGCGTCTTAACACATTAAAAATGGCAAAACCAAACTTTGCAGAACAGGTTGAACAACAGTTAATAGCTTTAGCACAATCTGGTAAACTGGAAGGTAGATTAGGGGATAAGGAACTAAAGCAATTATTAAAAGAACTACAAAAATCGTCTTCTAGCGACATAGAAATAAAAAGACGTTAAAAAACTAGATGCAGAGACTGAAGGGGTTTAGGGAGATATATCCTGAAGAAGCAGAAACAAGAAAAAAAATATTCGATACAATAGAAGAGATAGGTAGGTCATATGGATTCAAAAAAGTTGAAACACCTTCGTTAGAGCCTTTAGAACTATATAAAAGAAAAAGTGGTGAAGAAATAGTTGATGAAACATATTCTTTTAAAGATAAAGCAGGAAGAGATGTTACTTTAACACCAGAACTCACACCAAGTTTAGCGAGGATGTTCTCTAATAAAGAACAGGAGCTTTCAAAGCCAGTAAAATGGTTTTGTGGACAGAAACTTTGGAGATATGAACAACCACAATCGGGACGTCTAAGAGAATTTTATCAACCAAATTTTGATATTTTTGGATCTAAAAAAGGAGAAGAGGAACTGATTTCATTAGCATATGACATACTAACAGAACTAGGACTTTCCGAAAATGATTTTGTATTCAAAATAGGTCATAGGTCTTTAGCTAAAGGGTTAATAGAAGAACTGAATGTAGAAGATGAAAAAAAGCTATATCGGGCAATAGATAAGAAAGAAAGATTAGATGAAAAAGAATTCAGAGATTTATTGAAAGAATCTGGTCTTAATAAAAAAGATATAGATTTAGTTATCTCATTTGTAGAAATAGAAGATATAGATAAGATTTCAAAAGTAATAAAAAATGATTTTATAAAAAAGGGGGAAAAAGATATTGTATCACTACTCAATAATTTGGAATCTTATAATGTTCGAAGTTCTTGTGAATTTGATTCATCAATAGTTCGGGGACTAGACTACTACACTGGAACTGTTTTTGAATGCTTTGACGCTAATAAGGAGCTTCGTTCAATATTTGGAGGAGGGAGATATGACGATCTCATAGAAAGTCTAGGGGGTCCTTCAACACCAGCTGTTGGTCTAGGTATAGGGGATGCTACTCTTGAACTTTTATTGAAAAAAAATAATAATTGGTCTAGGGAGACAAAGATTGATTATTATATAGCAATAATAGGAGATGTTCGTGATACTGCAATTAATATAGCTAGCTCACTTAGACAAAAGGGGTATAAGACAGATATAGAACTATCCGGAAAAAGTTTTTCCGAACAGCTTAGACGGGCCGATAAATTAAATGCAGATAACACAATAATTGTTGGGGAAAAAGATCTATCAGAAGACGTTATCACAATAAAAAATATGAGAACAGGAGAACAAGAAAAAACTCCATTAGAAGATTTTACTAAAAATATAGAGTGATGGAATTTTTTAATCATCTTAAAAAAGAGATAAAAGAGAAAAATAGTGTAGTGTGTGTGGGATTAGATCCTAACCCTAACAAAATAAATAATATAGTAAGCTTTTGTAGTAGAGTTATAGAAGATACTTCAGATATAGCTGTTACATATAAAATTAATTCAGCTTTTTATGAGCCTTATGACTGGGAGGATATGCTAGAAATAACAGAAAAAGCTAGTAAAAAAGCTCCAGTTATTTTAGATGTTAAAAGAGGGGACATCAAATATTCTTCCAAATATTATTCACGTTTGTTGAATATTGCTGATGCTGTAACAGTTAATCCTTATCTAGGTTTTAAATCATTGGAGCCGTTCTTTGAAAAAAAGGGAGGGGTATTTATATTATGTAAAACCACATCTGGAACGCAAATACAGGAAGTGGGAACCGAACCATTATATTTAAAAATAGCAAAAAAAGCAAAAAACCAGAATTACAACGATATCGGTTTAGTTGTAGGGGCTACGGAAAAAAAAGCTCTAGATAAAATAAGAAATATATGTGATCTACCTTTCTTAGTCCCAGGTATTGGGGCTCAAGGAGGTGATGAAGAAAAAGCAATATATAAAGGCCTAAATTCGAAAGGAGTTGGGTTAATAAGTTCTTCTAGATCTATAATTTATTCAGATAATCCCACTATTGCAGCGGAAAGTCTTAGAAAAAAACTAAATATATATAGAAATAATGAAAAATAACCTAATATAGTACATATGGAAGTTGATTCTATAGACCTACCTTTAATTTCAAAGGGAGATGATATAGGGAAAATGATAAAAAATAAAGCAGATAATCCTGATTTAGTTGCTATAGCAAGTACAATAGTATCAAAGTCTGAAGGAAGAACTACAAAATTAGATAGATACAATCCTTCAGAAAGAGCATACGATATAGCTAGAGATATAGATGAAGATCCTAGGTTTATTCAAATAGTTCTAAATAGTTCCAAAGAAGTTCTTATAGAGACGCCTTTCTTACTTTGTGTAACTAATTTTGGCCATATAGCCCCAAATGCAGGTATAGATAGATCTAATGTAGAAAATGGTGTTTTATTACTTCCAGAAAATCCGAACAAAAGTGCTAGTTTACTCTCTGATAAAATAGGATGTCCAGTAATAATAACAGATACATGTGGAAGACCTTTTAGAAATGGGCAAATAGGTATGGCTATAGGATGGCACGGATTTAATGCGTTAAAAGACTGGAGAGGAGAAAAAGATCTTTATGGTAAAAAATTAAAGATAACTAAAGAAGCTATTGCAGATGAATTCGCTGCAGCTTCAAATTTGCTTATGGGTGAGGGAAAACATGGAATACCTGCTGTATCTTTCCATAATATGTCTCATATATTGGAAGATGGAAATAAATCTATTTTTAGAGATGAAAAGGAAGATATTATAAGGCAGTTTCTGATAGAAAACTAAATATTACTTTCTTAATCTCTAAAAATCTATAAAATAAAAACTTATAACTTGGTTTTATATATTCATTCCTTTTGCTCTAAGCTTTTGTCTTCCCTCTTCAGTTACTTGTTCCGGGCTCCAAGGGGGTTCCCATACTAGATCCACTTCTACCTTTTTAACTTCTTCAACACTTTCAGCTGTTCTCTTTACTTCATTAACTAGTGAATCTGCTACTGGACATCCTATACTTGTTAATGTCATCTCTATATATACTTCACCATTTTCTATTTCTAATTCATATATTAGACCTAGATCAACTATATTGACAGGTATTTCAGGATCATGTACACTTTTGAGTCTTTCTCTTATTTTTTTATTTAGTTCATCTTGGTTTTCTTCCATATATTTAATAGATTAGGAGGTTAAAAGAATTATTTGGATAATAATATATTTTTATATCTTTCTTCGTTAATCTTACTTTTCTCGGATTGTTTTACATCATATGGATACAGGAAAGCATTTAAGAAGGCTTATTGAAAAAGATTCAATATTAGTACTACCAGGAACTTTTGATGCTGTTACAGCTAAACTTGCAGAACAAACTGGATTTGAAGCCGTTTTTACATCTGGTTTTGGTATATCAGCCACGACATTAGGACTACCAGATCTAGGTTTCCTAGATGGTAGTCAAAATTTATATAGGGTTAGACAGATAATCAAAGGAGTTAATATACCTTTAATTGCAGATATGGATACCGGATATGGTAACGCATTAAATGTTAGGCATACAGTTAAAGAATGTTTTGATATTGGTGTTTCCGGCTTAATAATTGAGGACCAGGAGTGGCCAAAAAAATGTGGTCATATGAGCGAAAAAAAAGTTGTTTCAACTGAGGAAGCATTAACAAGAATAAAAGCGGCTACAGATATAAGAGATGAAAACTCTGAAGATCTGATAATAATAGCTAGGACAGATGCAAGAGAGCCATTAGGTATGGAAGAAGCAATAAATAGAGGAAAATTATATGAAGAGGCAGGAGCCGACGTGGTTTTCGTTGAAGCGCCTGAGTCAAAAAAAGAACTAAGAAGAATAAATGAAGCTTTTAGTTGCCCTACCTTTGCAAATATGTTAGAAGGCGGAAAAACACCTTATCTTTCTTATAAAGAAGTTGAGTCTATAGGGTTTGACATCGTTGTATACCCACTTTCATCTCTTTTCGCTTCAAGTAAAGCCATAATAAAAGTCTTTAAAGAGATTAAACAAAATGGTAAGGTAGAAAATACAGATCTTTCTTCATTCAAAGAATTTGAAGAACTAATGGATACTAACGAATTCAGGCAAATTGCCGAATCATATTCTGATTAATTCCCATATGTATTTTCTAAATATTTAACTATTTGATCACTTTCAGACATTCCCTTAACTCCATTTTCTTCATCCACTAAAACAGGTACTGCTGTTTGTCCTGAAACCTCTTTTACTTCTTTTCTTTTATCATGGTTACTAGGTACCTTTATACTATCATATTCTAGACCTAGTTCTTCTAATTTGTCTTTTACCTTAGCACAATATGGACATCCAGAAAGTTCATATAGTTTTATTGTCATATATAAGAAATATAATAGTGGAAATATATCAAAATACCGTAATATTAACTTATTCTCTATTATTCTTTATTTATTATCTAATCCAAATATAATACAATAACAATTGTTGGATCGAAGTTTTAGTTCTGGTCTAATGCAGATTTAACTAGTAGCCTACCCCCAATGCTTGCAGGGCTAATTACTTCGTCTGCTCCTGCACGTTTAAGTTTTTTAATATTTTCCCTATTTGTTGCACCAGCAATTATTCTAACATCTGGGTTCAAATATCGTGCAGTTATTATTGTTAATACATCTTGAGCATCGTCATTTGTAGCTACTAAAACGGCTTTTGCATCGTTAATTCCTACTTTCTTCAAAATTTCTTCCTCACTAGGATCCCCAATAAAAATATTCGTTTCTTCTTTTTTTAATTTATTTTTTCCCCCTAGGTCATTTGCTATGATACAAAAATTAATTCCTTCACCAGTTAGATTTTCTATGATAGAATCAGCTAGACCACCTATTCCTAATATAAGGAAATGGTCTGTTAACAATTTTACTTTTTCTTCATCCATTTAAACAGTATTTTAATCACCAAATGGTAACATTCTTTTCACCCTTGATGAAATATAATTCTTTTTATCCCGAGCATAGATAGATAAATACATCCACATATAAAGCTAACCAAATCTGTTGAGGGGTTATACCCAATCCAGTCTTAAGAAAATTATAAAAATAATTCTTGTTATAAATAATTTCAAATATCAATTAAGTACACATAAAAAATTGTGAACTATCTTCATATAAATGACTTGTTTTTTCTGTTTATAGAGGTGTTTATAGAGGGATCCTAATATATTGGTTTTACTTTTAGGAGGTATATATTACGCTTAATCTCATTCTATACCTCTATAATATATAATGTTTCTTATCTAGAAACCCATAAGATTCAAACCAAACACGAAAAACATAAGACTTCGTATATACAAACAAAAATAAGCCAAAAATCTCTCAATCCTTAGCCAAACAAATTCTATTACCAAATCACACAAAACCACAAAAAAGATGGGAATTATAAGGAAAACACGTATATCACTGAAAAAAGAGATATCATAGATTCTTAAAACGAACGTAGTTATAAGATAAACGTTTTCTAATAGAATAAAAGCCCCTTACCTAGTTACTCTAAACTTTTCTTACCTAATTACTTGCTAGGTTCCTTTCTTGGTATCAGACTTAGTTTTTTCTCATCTACTTAGCACTGCACACAGTACGTCGAGGTTACCAGATCATAAAGTTAGAGCCTTTAATTGAAACACTACCTCATTTGACTCACCGTATTATATCTAACTAAAATATATTGGATTACTATCTAAGAAAGTAATCTTAGCCTTTAAAAATATATGAAGTTAAACTAGGTTATATAGCTATAGTTAGATTGGTTTATTTATAAAGTAATTATTTCTGAGAAAGTCTTGAAATTCTCTTTTAGGTGTCTGGAGCTAAAAATAAGATTAAGTACTGTAGATTCGGTCATTAAAATAAGGGATTATTTCTTTTGAATATTTTTCTACCCATTTCTCACTATCTTTATTTAAATTTAAAAGAATGAAGTGGTCCACACCACTTTCAATATATTTTTCTATTTTATTGATACAATCATCAACATTACCAGATATAGTAAAATCCAAACACACTTGCTCAGGATATAGTTTACCTATCTCTTGAAGATTTTTTATTTCTTCTTTATTGTTTGGATTAACAGTCGAATAACTAATATTTTTTAGATTTTCGGGTATATCTAAATCATATCCTGCTTTTCTTACTTGTTCCGGCCAAGCTATTATGTGACGAATAGGTTTTAGTTTTTCAATAGCTTCATTTTTGTCTTCTGATATTAATGAAGCAATATATATACATTTTTCAAAATCTTGGATTTTTGTATCAGATTTTTTAACTTCAGGTTTTATTTTTTTCCAATATCTTCCGAATAATTTTGGTGGTATATGACATGGAATCCACCCATCTCCTTTTTTGCCAGCTAATTTTCTAGTTTTCTTACCCATTGCTCCAATATATATTTTTACGTCCCTTTCTGGTTCTATCTGTAGATAGGCATCGTTTAGTCCAAAATATTCACCGTCATAGTTTGTAGGGTTTTGAGGGTTTGATTCCCATAGGTTCTTCATTATATCTATGGATTCTCCCATTCTAGTTACAGGTTTATCCCAACTTATTTTAAATGGGTCAAGGTTCATGGATTCTCCTGCACCCAGTCCTAAAATTATTTTTTGTTGGGTTAGATGTGTTATAGTAGCAAGTCTTTGTGCTAATACAGCAGGATGATACCTATGAGGATCTGAAACTGACGTTCCCAGTTGAATATCTGTATTATATCCTATGATTGTAAGTATTGACCAAGCTTCAGAAGCCTTTATTTCATTGGATGTATATAGGAGGTGGTCCGAATTCCATATACTATCAAATTTTAGATTTGAAGTTTTTTCCCCATAATTAATTAATTTTTGTGGTTTCTCACCAGAAGGCAAAGCAGCGCCAAATTTTATCATAAAAGAAATTTGTTTTGTACAAACTAAAAAATATTTTTTATATATTTAGTTAAAATGAAAACAAGCAAGTACAACTAGATATTAAGTGATATAGTGAGGAAAACAGCAAAAGATCTAGCTAAAGATCAAAGATCTATCTCTATCGCCAGATTTTTTGAAAGGAATAGGCAGATGCTAGGGTTTGGTTCACCCGCTAGAGCTCTTGTTACAACAGTCAAAGAAGGTGTTGATAACTCATTAGATTCATGTGAAGAAGGTAGTATATTACCTGATATAAATATAGAAATTAGAAAATCAGAAAAAGGTATATATAAAGTTATAATTGAAGATAATGGTCCTGGAATAATAAAAAAACAAATACCCCCTATATTTGGCAAATTCCTATATGGTAGTAAATTTGGAAGAAGAGTTCAATCTAGAGGGCAACAGGGGGTTGGTATTTCTGCTGTAGTACTTTATTCACAGCTAACTACAGGTAATCCAACAGTTATTGAATCAGTTACTAAAAACCAAGAAACTAGAGCAAAAATAGGTATAGATCCAGAAGAAAACGAGCCACAAATTATTTCAATGGATACCCCTGTATTAAAAGAAGAAAGAGGCATAAGGATAGAAGTAGATATAGAGTCAAGCCTACAATCAAGAAACAAACTACTTGATTATATCAGATTAACCTCTATAGCAAATCCACACTCAGAAATAACAATAAAGGAACCAAAAGGTAACCATAGATTTAAACGATCAATTGATGAACTACCTGAAAAACCTAAAGAAATAAAACCACATCCACATGGTATAGAACTAGGTGATTTAAATGCATTATTAAGAAATACAGATGCTCAAAGATTAACCAGTTTTCTAAAGAAAGAATTTACCTCAGTGGGATCTAAAACAGCAAAAAAAATAGAGAAAAATTTTCTAGATATTATAGATATAGAAGGAAAAGGAAAAAATGATAACTTCTTAATAAGACAGTTCGAGGAACAAGATCTAACTAGAGAACTTCTTGAAAGCATGAGAGAAAGTAATGTACAAGCCCCTCCAAAAAATTGCCTATCACCAATAAAAGAGGAGACATTAGAAGTCGCTTTAGAAAAATTAGATCCAGAATTTATTACTAGTGAAACTAGATCACCTAAAGCTTATTCTGGTGAACCATTTGTAGTAGAAGCAGCATTAGCATATGGTAAGAATATAGATAAATTTGAATTAATGAGATTTGCAAACAAAGTACCTCTAGTATATAATAAAGGTGGTTGTGTAATTACAGATGCAGTAAAAAAAATAGATTGGAATAACTACAATATTGGACCAACTGATGACAACTTCGTCCTAGTAGTTCATGTCGCATCCACTAATGTCCCATTTACAAGTGAATCAAAAGATGCTATAGATAAAATACCTGAAATAGAAAAAGAATGTGAACTAGCAATACGTGAAATATCTCGTAACCTAAAAAGATATAGAAACAAAAGAAAACGTAAAAAACAAAGAAAGGAAAGAAAAGAAGAACTTGAGACTCTTTATGAAATAATAGCAAAAAACTCAGCAGATGCTGCTAAAGTAGAAAAACCAGATATAAAAGAAGCACTTGATAATGTTACAAAAAACTGATTTTTTATTGGATACATATACTAATTAAATAAGAATATAAGATAAAAAGTCATAGACCTTAATAGCCTTATTTAACTATCTAAACATGAAAGAAAACCAAATAACATTGGAAGACATAGAAAACGAGAAAAAAGAAAATGCTATCAAAGATATTGAAGATCTGGCCAATAAAATAGTTAATGAATTTAAAAATGGAAATCCACCTCAAATTTCTATTCCTTCTAGGACAAAAAGTAATATAGAATATGATGAAAATAAAAAAGTCTGGAAGCTTGGAGATAAACATAAAGAAAGAACGGGTAGTTCTGTAAAAGGAGCTAGAAATCTGTCTAGGCTGAGTGAAGTTTTATCCTTTCTGAGACATCAGATAGAAGAGGATAGATCTTCAACACTTCGAGAAATATATTATCTATCAGAAAACTGGGAGAAAAAATTTAAAGATCAAGACGAAAGTGATAGAGCAATAGAAGAATTAGAATTAATTACTGGAAAAAAAAGAGAAGAATTTAATCTTAGGCCTGAAGAAGATGGTGCTACCGTAGTAGGAGATATTAGATTAAGAGAAAATACTAAAAGAGGAAGAGAGTTACATCTTCAAGAAGACGTTGGAGAAGGAGGGTACCAGATACCTACAAAAGTGGATTCTATAGAGTTTTTAGAATGTAATGCTGAGTTCGTTATTGCTGTAGAAACAGGGGGTATGCGTGATAGACTAATAGAAAATAGATTTGATAAACAAGAAAATGCAGTTATAGTCCATCTTAAAGGACAACCTGCAAGGGCTACCAGGAGATTAATTAAAAAATTGAATAACGACATTAATCTACCTATTTTTGTTTTTACAGATGGTGATCCATGGAGTTATAGAATATTTGCATCAGTATCATACGGATCTATTAATTCAGCTCATTTAGTACATGAACTTGCAACTCCAGAATCGGAATTTATTGGAGTTCAACCTTCAGATATTGTTGAATATGATCTTCCGACAGATCCTCTAAGCGAAAGTGACATAAAAGCTCTGGAAAATGAATTAAAAGATCCTAGGTTTGGTGAAGATGAATATTGGAAAGAACAAATTGAGCTTCAACTAGAACTAGGTAAAAAATCAGAACAACAAGCCCTTGCTAAACATGGACTTGATTTCGTAACTGACACATATCTACCAGAAAAACTGTCAGATAAACTTTAAGAATTTAATGATCTCTTTAAAAAGTCTTCCTAAAACTAGAGAAAAATAATGTCTAACTAATTTATTTAGTGATTATTTTTGTTTTTGATTATCTAAGGGAAGTCCTTGTATCCATTTTGATATTTCCGGTGATAGTGGATCTATTTCGTTTTCAGGTATGCCTACAGTAGGTGATAGTTCTCCTTCAACGTTTATAAGTAATCTGTACGGCGATCCACGGGGAACTATTAGATATGTTCTATATCCATTATGTGTAGTCTCTATCCTTTCTATTTTTCCATCGTCTTCCAATTTTTGGACTGTTTCACTTACACGTCCACTACTTGTTTCAAAGAGATCTTGTATCTCAGATTGGTATATTTCCCCATCCTCCTCAAGGACATCAAGTATGCCTTCTTCTAATGTTTTACCTTTTCTTTCTTCTTCTTTCGTTTTTTCTTCTGGTTCTTCAGTTCCTTTTAACTTTACTCTATATGTTGTAATATTTCCTTTAGTTGTTTTTTCACGTTCTATTTCTTCTTCATCTTCAAGTTCTCTAACTACATCACTCATTGTTGAACTATCGGTATCTAGTTCTTTCCATAGATCTGACTGATATGTTACACCTACATCTTCTAAAATTTCTAGTACTTCCTTTTTTAGATCTCTATCTTTCCTAGAAGATTTTTGTTCTTTCTTAGTTGTTTGTTCTATTTCTTCTTCATCTTTTGGAGTTAAAAGATAAGTTACATGGCCTTTAGCTGTAACCTCTTCACGTTCTATTACGTTTTTTTCTTCTAATCTTTTTATTATTTCAGAAACCCAACCATCACTCCAATCCATTTCATTATGTAGGTCCGATTGATATACTTTTCCCCTCTCATCTATCATATCTCTAATATTTTCTAAAGCCTCTTGTTCTGAAGGAGTTAGCTTACCAGACATTCTTCTTATATAATTAAGAATTCCAGTTACTTCCTTTTTACTTTAAAGATTCATTTATAAAATACAAAAAAATATATATCATTTATTTTAAATATTTTTTGTTTTAATTATAAAATATTTATATATTAATAAAAAACCAAATATATAAAATAAATATATATTATTTTATATATATCTATAGTGTTTATTTCAAATATGTATTAAAGTTTTATTAAATATATATTTATTATTCAGATTATGTTTGGTTTACAGAAAAATTAGATAGAGAGTATGAGTATCTTACCAGTTTTATAAAAACCTAAAATAATTTTTGTCCTAATTCTAAGTTTTCATAGTAAGTATAAATAATAAAGTCAATATTTAAAAAGAAAACCTATAGCTGCTCCTCTAATTTCAATTTCAAAATCATTGTAGCCACATTTATCGTCAAATATATTCTTTAAATCATCTTTATCAAAGTTTACGTCTACTTCTATAATTCCATCTCTTAAATCTGTCCTAAATGATTTAACATCAATTGGAAAAGAATTATTCAGTTCTTCTTCTACTTTTTCAGCAAATTCTTCCTCCAGTTCTTTTCTTTTTTTATTACAATTTTCCAATTTTTCTTTATTAGGCATAAACTCTTTATATAATTATGATAAGAGCTTAAAAATAGTTTATATCAATTAATTTGATTTAATTCTATATAGATTAAAATGTTATTTTGAATTA
>JAHENH010000061.1 GCA_018609935.1 Halobacteriales archaeon
GTTTCAGGGTCTTTGAACATTCCATCAGAAGATACCTCGATACCTCCATCACCACTGGCATTAGCTTTAATAAGCTGAGAAGCTGCACTGGCTTCAGTGTACATTAATTTAGTACCATCCCCTTGCATCTTCAATAAAGAAGTTATATCCACATTTCCGCTTCCTTTTGCTGCTAATTTCAGCCCTACATTGCTATCATCACCCACAGCGGATAATTGAGGTGTATTTGAAGTCTGAGCATTTTCTATAAGGACATGATTAACGGCAACATCAGGAGCCAATCCTGTTTCCAACATTTCATTCCCGTTCTTATCTTGAAATATAAAACCATCATGTATCTTAAGATCTAATGTAGAAGAGGATAGATCGAATAAGGATGAACTCACGTGTGCCACTTCCGATCCTCCTATCGCAACACCCAGATCATCCGCTCCTTTTCTGAAAAGACCTACATCTTCATCCGAATCGAATGTAAGTGAAGGGTCTGAAGCAGAACCATCCTGTAATTTAAGGTCATGGGATACCAATATATCATTACCAGATGTAGCTTCTTTTAATTCGTCTGCCAATAATACTCCATCTGAACCTTCTATCTCTTGGACAGCATCCACAAGGTCATTGAATTGAGCTGAATAGACCAGATAAATACCATCATTACTTAGTCTAGGTCCATGATTAGAGGCAGTTACTTTCTTTGCTATAGCCATAATTTATTCATTTTCTTGGTTAAGTTTCATAGCTGTTACTAGCCTATCATCTTGTATAGTTTCAAGAGCTATCTCAACAGCCATATCTATTATTTCTCTGTGAACTTCATTATTGAGCTCACTGTCTTTTTGTGCCGTTTGTCCTTCAATGGTCCCCAAAGATGATATATCACCTACTATAACGGGAGACGGCTTCTTTAAGTATCTTATTCTATACTCCTCGACATTATAAGAACCATCAGTTATCAGCTCTTGTCTCCTGCTCAGATCTGATCTACTTACACCTACTCTCCACACTTTAGTAGAGGGCTTCTTAAAAGGATTATTCATGTTAGCTGATATATAATCATGACTGACGGGCTTCACTGACTTTACTTTCTTGTTATCATCACAATCTAACTCGTCGGTCAAAGCTTCCTCTTTTATCATGAACATGACATCACCGGGTATATCGAACATCACTCCTCCTTCTATTACATCTCCTTGATCACTGGATTTAGAAGTAACAAGAGAGCTCGATCCGGGACCTGATGTAGGTCCCTTTACAAGCTGTTCAAGATCTTTAGACCTTTTCTCTGTTTCTTCAAATCCTTCTCCTAATTTATTAGAGATCGGATTATAATAACTCTTCACTAACCTTTCCTGAGCTTTAGATAAGAATAAGGACACTTCCCTCTCATTAAAACCGGGAGCATCATTATTGGTTATCTTATCCAATAACACTTCAAAGTGATATTTCATCTCAGGTGCTGTCATTATTCAGCTACATCAACTCTACCTTTTATCTTCATATATATATCTTGATTCTCTTTGTCCTTAAAGAAGTCCACACAGTCTTTAAGGCTGTCAGCTATCTTATCACCTCCGGGAAGATAAAACTTATTATTTTCTTTCTCCAAAGCTCCACAAGCAATAGCTTTATCAATGAGAACCTTCAATTCCAGATCATTATCCTTTACAACATCCAAGAAACCATCTATATCTTCGTGAATGATGTTATCTATTTCACTGATAAGAAATTCTTTCTTGGAGTTATCCGATACTCTCTTCTTATTCTTTCTCTTCGTCCTACCATAAACTCTCAGAGTATCCAACATCTTCTCTCTATTATCCTTTATGGATCCAAAAGCCATATAAGCTTCTTGCATCTTATCCGACTTTTTAGCTTTCTTTTCTTCTAGTTTTTCCTCATCCACAATAGCATACTTATAAGTACCTTTTTTCAGTTTATCTTCTTCACTCGGAGCTATACTATCCTTGTTAGCTAGCAATACCTTGTATTGAAGGTATTGATAAGGATCGGATAAATTCAACTCATCCGTTGTCTTATCCAGCTTTACCGTGAAGCTATCCCAAAAATTATTATTGGTCTTATAAATATTCAGATCTCCGGGATCCATATCCAGTCCATTAGGACTTTCTAAGAATTCCTTTTCTTCATCTGTTAGAACTTCTACATATTTACCCGTCTTACTGTCTTTAGGTAATCTGTATTTTCTAACAGCACCCGTCAATAAGAAATGAGCATCATGACCGGGTTCTACCCATTGTCCTTCCCTCTTTATAGGAACTACCTTTACCTTCTTATTAGGCAAAGAGAAAGATGATCTTGTTTTTGTTTCTTCTTTAGTTTCCATTTATCTCCTTTTTATTGTTATTAGCTAAGTATATTAGGTATTAGCTGTGCCGTTCTCGTAGGATCATGTACTATAGTTCCGCACATAGTAGCTCTATGCTGTGTATATCCATCCGTAGAAGTGGACATAACATTAGAACCTCCGTGAAGTTCCATAGGATTCCTAAGACCGGGTTCATAACCCATAATATACTCTTGTCCTTTCTGATACACCTTCTGAATGTTAGGCTCACCATCAGATGTTCCTACATCCAAAATATCATATCTCCTGGATTCAGCCAATCCACCATCGGGATGATAGATCTTATTCCTTTCTCTATCATCATAGAGGTTATCCACAGCTACATTGACCTTGATCCCTTGAGGACCTAAGTATTCAACGAACTGACCTCCATAAGAAAGAGGATTGAGAACTCCGGGATTATACTGACCTGAAGCATATTGTTTACTCGCCTTGTTCATTCTATCTTGATTGAATAAAGGCTGGAATAATTGAGACTTGTTCTCGATAGCCAAGTGGAACTGAATAGCTCCTCGCTCACCTGTTCTGAGAACGAATTCTCTATCGTCTTGCTTCAATTTACCTTCGGACAATTCCACTAGAACATCTAAGAGATATTCTATAGAGAAGTCATTATAAAAGTCGGTATTAGAAGCCTCCATTTGCTGACGGATACCTGCTCCCATCTTAATTATATTACCCGACTTACCTGTGTTCTTATATGTACCATCACCTGCTTTATTGGTTCTGGCGAACATCAAGTACTTATTCTTCTCTTCCTTGAATTGTCTATCGAATTCATAGTCCTCATACTGTGTCCAAGTAGTGAATACCTCACCTGTTTTCTCATCAGGTAAAGAGAATGCTACAGGACGATCGGCTACGTTACCGGGAGTTGTATGTTGTTTTCTCAAGAATGTGAAAGCATTCCTCATCTCAAAAGGAGATACGAAAGTTATCTCACTACCTTTCTTAGATAAGGTCTGTTCTACAGGGGTAAAGTCAGCTGACCATCTCTTACGGGCAGCCAATTCTTCTACCGGAACAAAGAGAGAAGAATCTCCTGTCATAAGTTCGACAGTATAGATCCAATTAGTACCATCAGGTATAGGATCATTGACGACTTTAAGAGGATATTCCTCCAATTTTTCTCCTACGATGACCTGCTCATCTGAAAACCATTGTTCAGGGAATACTATCTCAAATCTTGAGAAGTTTTTCCCGGGTTCATCTCCCGCAGAAACAGCGGTTCCATCAATTCTGGCTTCCACAATAGGAACATTCTTTTTACCGGATCCCATCAATTCCCAAGTGAAATCATTATCACCATCAAGATACTTGATAGGGAATCTATCCAGATAACTGTCTAGATCAAGACCGAAATTCGTCTGGTGGATCCGTTTTATAAGCTTTGTAGCCTTCTGAGGCTCTTCAGCATAGATATTACCAATGTGATTCTTGGTCGTTAGACCTTGCCACGCTTGGGGTTCATATGCTTGTAACGGACTAATTTTAGGCATAGTTCAATTTATTTTGGTTTATTATATATTCAAATTCTTAGCTGCTCTCAATATATCATCAGGGGCAGCTTCTCCTTTTCCCTTTCCTTTTTTAGGTTTACCGGAGGTTTTTCTTCCTGTATTCTTACTACTGGACAATGTTTCTTCCAGTTCTTTAGTTGCATCGGTCTTAGCTGACTTATTTACTTTAGACCAGTCTTTAAAACCATCTGTCAACTGATATATTAAGTGCAATTTAGTATCGAATGATTCGGGATCCTTCTTTCTCTCAGCCATCATAGCATTCATTGGATTCCCATTCTCATCCTTATCTACCACAGTTGTCATACTCTTAAAAGCTTTATCTTTTAATGTATTGGAAGCTTTAACTCCCGGTATGACCTCTTTGGTATTGTCTATTTTGTTCTTTATATTCTCTATCTTTTCTTTCTGTTCTTTCTCCTGTCTTTCTTTATCTTTCTTACTTTTCTCTTTTAATTCCTCTTTCTTTTTCTCCTCCGTTTCTTTAATCGTCTTTAAAGCATCCTTAGCGTCTTCTTCATTATCTCCTGTATCAAAGGATCTCTCAGCGTGTTTCTCTGCTTTATCCTCAGAAAAACCCCTTTCCAAGAATTCTCTCTTTATTATATTTTTTTGAAGATCCGTATCATTTTCCAGATCCTCATCTTTTATTCCCATGACATTTTGTTGTCTGGAAATGGATTCTTTGTATTCATCCAAAGGAACGCCTTGTTCAGCTGCTTCTATAAGATCCCTGGTAAGATCGTCCACCGAATTCTTATATTGCTCTACACTACTCTCTATCTCTTTATTGACCAATGAGGTCAGATCCTCAGCTGTCTCTATCTTATCGTTCTCCGGATCGAAATTAGGTAATACCCCCTGTTCACGGAGAGCAGAGGCATAGGACCGAAGGGACTCGGCAGAAGGAGACTCTTCGTCTTCTTCAGGGGCATTACCTGTATCTTCATCCTCCTCCTGATTTTCACCTTTGTCCTCGGTACTATTAGTATTTTCATCTGTTTCTTCTTCATCTCCCTCTTTTGTTTCTTTCTCCTCCTCTTCTTCTGTTTCATTCTCTTCTTTTTCCTCTTTTTCTCCTCCTTCTTCATCTTCTACCATAAATTCTTTTAGTTCACCCATCATATCATCATTTGATCCTGCTATGGGTTTACCTTCTACATCTATAGAGTTTATATCCTCTTCAAATGTATCCTCTGTATTTTTTTCATTTTCTTCTGCCATAATTATATTATTTTGGTCTAAGATTATCTCTGTGCAAATCTCAGGATTTTTATATGAAATTCCAAATTATCTACCAACAAATTACAAAATCAAGGGGTTCAGCTTATAGCTAAAAAGTATTCTTTACCCCATATCCTATACTCACCAAAGTAACAAGAAACGGATAAATAAAAAATATCATTATAGGAAGCAGAACATCCACATCAAAGGTAACACCTACAATAGCAGTTATCACAATTAATATCATTGATAATATCAGCTTTCCCATAATGGTCCCTAATAAATAAGATATAGGCTTAGGCATATTCCTAAGGAACTTAGAGAACCACTTAGGTCTATACCTATACCAAGGTTTATTCTTTATTTCCATCGTCTTGTTTTTCTTCTTTTAATTTTTTCCTTTCTAACTCCATCTGATCCTCATGTTTCTTCTTCTCTAATTCCAATTCTTCCTCTTCTTTCTCTAATTCTTTCTGCTTTTCTTCGTGTTCTTTTTCTATCTTTTCCCTCTCATTCTCCAGCTTCTCCATATCTATACTATCCTTAATACTATTATCGTTGAGATCATTATCCATTAACTTCTCCTTCTCTTTAGCAGCTAACTTCATATTCTCTATCTTCTCTTTGGATATTCTATCCAGCTCTTTATCTTTACTCTCAAGTTCAGATTTATACTTCTCCAATTGATGTTCTCTGGCATTATTTTCCTCTTCTTTCTTCATTTTCTGCATCTCCAGTTGCTGTGCTTTCTGTGCCTGCTCTTGTTCCTCTTTATCCTTTTCCCTTTCAGATCTCTCCACTTTTCTCTTGATAGTGGATATGGATTCTGTACTGTATATATCCATTAATTGAGCGAAATTCAATTTATCATTCTGAAGAGCTGCATGAGCTAATTGCTTGAGCTGTTCAAAGAGTTCAGTATCGCTACCGGAATCGGAAATATCTATTCCGAAATCCACTTCGTTGAACTGTTCTCCATCTATCTCACTTATCATCTGTGATAGATCATCAGTGACATACTGGAGCCTCTTCTTTCTATCCTTATAAGCTGTCTTGGCTGTCTCCAATAAAGCTCTTAAACACCTTACTTTCGTATTATCATGTATCTTGAACCATTTCTCCGTGATATGGTTAGACTGGACCACGGATCTCTCTACATTACCCACTAATTCCCTGGACTGTATTTGACCTTGTCTTTGCTCACTGACACCTGATATTATTCCCATCTGTTTCTCTATGAATTCCAAAAGAGCAATATGCTGCTGAATATAATTACCTGCCTCCATATCTAAGGTCTTTCCCGTAGTATTAAAGTTACCGGCTAATTTACCCGTAGCAGCTCCCTTATTACCTTCTTTAAAAGAATCCACTACAGCTATACCCATGGTAGTGGCATAATGCATCCATTTATCTATATCCCAATTATCAGGAACCTTAGATGTATCTAATTCCAATATTTTACCCCAGTTCTTGGAGAGTCCTAATTCAGTTCTGTACATTATAGCATTATACAAATACTGATAAGGCTTCATTCTATCCATTAAAGATTTAGCCTTTGAATCATTGATATTATAAGCTGTACCTATATATCCGGGTTTAGCCTCAGAGAGATTATCCTTTGTCCTGAATTGAATAGGTCTGGGTTTCATCTTAACATATATACCTTCTATAGAATCCTCTAAAGAACTCGCACCTATTCTAGTACCTTCCCAGAATTCACTTATCCATATATATTCTATCTCTTCCCCTTCGGATTCCACAGGCTCATAATCCTCATGAACGAGGTCCATCTGTTCTTCTCCATCCTCATCTCTATAGGTCAATTTACCCACTCTCCTATAAGATCTCCAAACAACCCTTATAACCCTAATATTACCTTCATCATCATATACACCCCCGAAACCTGAAGATCCATAATATCCTTGAGAATTCGTATCATTAACATTGACATCTCTTCCACTATTACCTCCTACATAATAACCATCTAAAGTAAAAGAGGGCTCTTTTCCCGAGACATCTATGAGACCATCACCGGAGGCATTTCCTTGAGACATCATATCCTCTATCTCATCTATCTGTTTAGGTGTAAGATAGTCATAAAATTCATCTATTATAGAACCGGGAGAGTAGTAACCATCTTCTACTATTATATCAGAGTCTTCTATATAAGGGGATTCTCCTCCTCTGACGGTATGTATATTAAGAGGATTGCACTTTTTCAATACAGGTTCACCTGCGACTATATCCGCTCTATATATCTCTTCGCCCGCCAATAAAGCATCAAAGAATCCTCTAGAGAATTCATACTGTATATCATCTTTTCTTATTCTGTAATTAAGTAAATGTTGAGCTCTCCTCTCTCTTATATCTTGGAATTCATAATCCAGGAATCTCTTCTTATCCTTTAACTTTTCCTTGGTCTTGTTGGGATCATTCTGATCGGTTGTTACCTCTTCTTTTATAAGATCGGTGAGTTGTTTTTTCTTCTCTTTTTCTTTAGAGGATATAGCATCATCATTGATAACAGTGGCTCTGAAATCGAATTTTCTTTTCATCTCCTCTCCCACTAGAAGATCTATCTTAGGGTTGGCTATAGGGTAGTTCTGCATCTTAGCAGGAGGATCTCCTCCCCCTTTAATACCGAAAGGATTACACACCTTCTCCACGTCGGACTGGTCCAATATATCATTAGCAAGATTATAATTAATTACCTTATTATAATAATCTTGCCTGATATTATCATCCCGCCATAGAGCCATATCTTCTGCAGCGTCTATACATTTCTTAGCCCAATTATCCGTCTTTTTGGAATCTTTTACTTTCTGTTTAGGAAATTGGCTGGATCTATAATGTGACATTTAGATGTATTTTATAAGTTCGCAAATATAATAAAGATATATTCAATAAGCAAACAATATTCCAATTTATTCATAAATTCGTGGGTTCGCCTAATAGCTAATTAGTTAATTTTATCTTATTATCATGTCTTAAAGAACTGGGGATACCTGATGAGTTAACACCCCCGGAGAAATTCCTTTCAAAGAAGGGATCTTGCGATTTAGACCTTATATTCTCCTCTTCTTCCACTTCCAAATGTTCCAATTCATCCTTGATCAACATCACCATACCCAAAGCACTAACTCTATCAAAGTTATCTTTAGGATTCCAAGCTATAAGTTCTCTCAACAATCCTACCGACCTTATCTTGTGAAGATTCATCATATCCTCACTATTAAGATCATCACTCCTTAACCATTCATCTATTAATCTTCTGGCATATCTATTAATATATTGATTGGCAGGAGTACCTTTGGATTTATTCCCCGTAGTACTGGACTGTATCATATCCCTATCCTTAAGTTTCTCAGGGACATCACATATTAAGTGTACACACCTTTTATTGGAAAAATACTGATACAACCCTTTCTTATTATTCTCGTAATTTATAATACCATTATAATAGAGAGATAGTCTCCTGACATTCTCATAAAAAGTAGAAGCTTTCACGGGTCTTCCCGTATATTCAGCTACTATTCTATTCTTTAATCTGTCAAAGACGAAACAGGATTGTAGAGAACCCTCCTGCCCATCATCATCCACTACATCCACTCCCAGGATATATCTACCATAAGGGATAAAACCATTCTCCCCTTTAACAGGCTGCTCGAATATCTCTATACAACCACTGACATCGGTGGTACTCTTCAGGGGAAATTCTCTTATAGGTCTCAATGTATTATCAGGCTTCCATTTAACACCTTTCTCCTCATCCAATACAAGATTCCCTATATAGTTTATATCTATGTACTTCCCGGGATTCGTTAGTACCTTTGAGAGTGTCTCTTTGAGATCCATTACAGGAAAAAGAGTTCCTGATGTCCTTAAAGTGGCATGAGAAGGTTTTATAGGAAGTTCAGCTTTTCTTCTCTCCACAGCATTTACATCCGTTGAATTAGCTTGTATATTCTCTATCTCTTTGTTTATCTCTTCAATAGCTGAATCCACATCGGAATTACCATTTTTATCTATAAATCCTTCATAATTCATATAGGCGGGAACGAAATAAGATACCTTATTATTTATAGCATTATCTTCCCACTCATTATCCACTGCGTGTATCTTATATCCTTTAGGGTTATAGAACATCTCCTCTGCCGAGGAAAAATCAGCATCTTCTTCCCCTCCCGTACCGAATGCTAAAAGAAGACCGGTAGTATATTTACCTTGTTCAACAGAAGGTCTCATTATCTGCCAAGTGGTCAAAAGTCCGGGAAATTTACCTGCTTCCTCAAATATAATAAGATCTGCGCTCTTACCCCTGGCTTTTCCGGGATTATCTTTCATGGACACCCCTATTATATCCGATTTATATCCTTTTTCCAATTCAATGCCTCCGGTCACCTGACCATAAGAAGCTCTCTTATGTAAAAGGGAATCTTTATAATGTCTTTTCTTAGCCCAAGGAGTATTCTCATCTATGAAGTTCATTATACTCCATGCCTTGGAAAGAATACCATCACCCGTCAGGTATTCCTTAAAGTAAGCTAAAGCATAATTCTTTGAGTTAGGTATAAGGAAATAATTCCTATCGAGCATGGAAGCAGCCTTCCAAGAATATCCTTTCCTCCTGGCTTTTAAAACATCAGCATGTTCTCCCGAAAGCATAGCCTCTTCTATATAATGATAGAAATCATAATCTCCATCATATATAGCGGGAAAATCATATTCTTCGTTGGCGGATGCTTCTCCTTCTTCTTCCACGATCCTCTCTATAGGACAGTAATTCAAATACCAGTAATAAAAGCCCGGGATGAAATCATGCCCCATATTATGTCCTTTGAGAGATCTTTCTTTCTCTCTTCTCCAAAATTTCATGAAAGAAGAGTTGGGGTGGCTATTGGGTAGTTCTTCCGTGAATGTACCTTTTTCTCTAAAACATTGAGCGGATGGATTGAAATCCTCTACATTACTTAACTTTTTATATCTGCTGGGTCTATTACTCATCCGGATCCTCGAAATAACCTTTTTCTTCTCCTCCTTTCAATCTTCCCTCTGTTTCCAATTCTTGTTTTACTTTTTCCTCTAGATCATTTATATTATCTAAGAGACCTTTAGAATCCTTTATAGCTCCTGTGAGCTTCTTAACATCGTAAATAGGTTTACCGTTCTTATCTGTGGCAAAAAAATCCACTTCTCTATAGAACTTCTTTAATCTATTAAGAGCTTCTCTTACCGATTCCAGAAAGTCCAGACTTGGAGTTTTCTGTAGTTCATTATATCTATCTATAGCCGCTTTAATTTTACTATCGGGTTCCCATCCTTCTTCTAAACCCAGAGTTTTACGTATCTCTTTGTTTTTTGTTTCATCATCATATTTAGAAAAAGGGGACTTATAATCAGCATTGTAGTAAATAAAACTGATCTCTTTGAGAGCCTTCTTCTTACCTTTGGACTTATCTCTATCCCATATAGCTTTATACTCCTTCACCATTAAAGCTTCGGGATGTATAGTTATCTTATTTTTATCATCCAGTTTTAGTAAGTGCATATACTAGGAATAAAAATTCCAATGATTAGGTCCTTTGTCCTTATCTGCTTTCTTAGGCTTACCGAACCCCTCTGTAGGAGTTATATCTTCCATATATTCTCCACAGGAATCACAAATACTTTCTTTAGCTACTGCTTTATCTTCCACTATCTTTATAGATAAAGAAGGTATGGAGATCTCCTCCCCATACCTTTTACAGTTTTTATTATTACACTTGAACTCCGCCATCTTCACTATCACTATTTGAGACTAACATATCATACTCAGTTGCTTCCAATCCTTCTGCTACTTCATCATCCGTTATGGTCGCCATTATATCATATTCCTTGAACATAAAATAACTAGTATCCTTATCCACTTCTATGGATACAGGTACGGATCTATAATTCATGAGAACCCTATCTCCCTCTTTAGCTCTTTTTACTTTTTCTCCTACCTTTAATACTCTTAGTACACTATGTCTGGTCTGTGCTTGTTTAGGTATCTTTATGGTTCCCTGCTTCTCTATCACTTTATACTCACAAAGTATATAATCCCCTTTAGGTTCTATACCTTTTCCTTCAATATCCTTTTTACCATGACTTTCATCTAAATTACTCATATTACTTATTATTTTTCTTTTTTAGTTCTCTATCCAGCTCTTTTAACTCCTCTTTATTATAAGTTCCCAGATTCTTATCTCTATTTCCGGGATCTGTATAGTCCACTGAAGACCATACTAAAGTACCTTTCATGTGATCACTTATAGCATCGTCCTTCATCTTTCTCCTCATTTTGTATTCCTCATAAGTCTCATCATCCTCTTTTATTCTGTCAGGTCTTATGGATTTTCTTATCTTCAGACCCGAGGCTTCTTTATATTCAAAGCCTCCTTTTGTTTTAGGATAACTCTCCTTTTCCTTCTTTTCTGAATATTCTGTTGTATTTTTCGATCTTTTTTCCATTACAAATAAGTGTTCCTAGTTTCGGAAATCTCACATTATAATATGTAGCAGGGTCTTTTTTATCTCCTTTTTTCAGATATTGCCTGGCACATTTGAATTGAGATTCCACTATATTCTTTATCACCTCCTCGGGTTTATTATATTTCTTAGCCAGCTTCTTTATAATATTTTTCTTCGTGTTCATCTTGAAGCTCTCTTATTTTTTCTCTATTAGTATTAACAACATAGAACTCCGTACTGTTCTTTAGATACAATCTTACAGATTCTTCATCGGGAAGATCCCAACAAGCATATACCATATTGAGATCTATATCTATCTTGGTCAATTCTGTACGCTCTTCTTTATTTCCAGTCTCTATACCTAGACTCTCTAATTTATCGGACTCCTCGCCTTGGTGATATATCTCTACATCAAAAGTATGTCTATTCGGTTTCATTATTCTCATTTTCATTTATATTCAATCTAAATACCAGATAAAAATCATCCTTATCGGTATCTATCTCCACACTATAAGCGGGAGCTATATAACCGTCTTTAGTTAAAGCCCCCTTCCTCTTCAGATGGGCGAAATACCCCTCTAAAGCATTCCTTGTTATACCCAGATCATCACATATCTCCACCCTGGAATCATATCCCATTACTATTTGGATCCTGTGTTTATCATTGGGTATTTCCTTTCTCAAGGAATCGTTCTTATATAATAAAGACCCCAGAACATCCATCTCTCTTTTAGAGAGCCCATGAAAGGGTCTTAATAATTCTATATATTGTCTGTATACTTTCTTAGGACCGCTTTTAAGATCCACTTTTTTGTACTTGCCCATAGCCTCTATCTATTGTTCTGCAAATATAATAATAATGATCGAGATGACCAAATATTATTTAAAGAAATTCAATATTATCCTCCATATTCTCATAATGAAATCTATTATGATCTCTAAGAATGTTCTCTTTCTCTTCTCTTTTGTTGTATCTTCTAATTTCTCTTCTTCTACTTCTTTTTCCTCTTTAACTTCCTCCTCTTCTCTTTCTATAGGGGTTTCTTTTCCTTTCTCACCAAGTATCTCTATGGGTCTGGTTTCTATATCATCTTCTCCGTACCAAGTATCCTTCTTACTTGCCTCGTACAACGTGTACCCTTCACTTTCAAACCAGTTCTTTAAATAGTCCTCAACTGGCATGGGATACTTATCTTTTGCCTCGTTCTTTTCCCCTTTTTTCATAGATGCATATTGCTCCACATCACTTAAATTAAGTTTGTCATGGAGCTTTTTATTTAAGTCCTTAAACTCTTTCTCAGTATCTAATATTATATAATGTGTTGTCATGGCATTAGATTATTACGAATATAACTTATCATATCGTCTATTTTGGAGTCGTTCAGACCAGAAATACTATCAATACTATATTGCCAAATTGGATATTCATATTGACGATCACGTGGTGAACCTTGAGCATTGTAATCACCTAAAAAATGCGTTAGCCCGGCATCCTCAAAATCCAATTTCTTCCATGTACTTGATGTTATACCTGGCGTATCCGTAAAACTGAACACCTTAGTACCATCTTTTCTTATACATTCTGTCTTGATGTCAACATTAGTGCTTCCGCTATGTACTTCAATAGCCCAATAAATTATGAGATCGGTGTTAAATTCTTTCATTTGCTTTACAACAGTTGCATTATTATTTCCATCTGCGTGTCTAAAAAATCTAACACCTGCATCAGTTGAGTTATCATCTAACGTAGTACGATATGTATCATCCCTTGAACTATTACGCCAACCCGCAACATAGTTATTGTTTGAACTATCGAAATCCCAAGTCCCGTTTCCTGCGTCGGGCGGAGTACGGACGGTGAATATCTCTATGTGGCTTCCTTGTAAGATCGTCTCTAACTTACTACCCTTACCTAATTGAGTATCAAGAAAGTCATTAGAAATGTCGGGTTCTATGGCATTCTGCCCACTTTCGGTGAATTGTTCGGGTCTTTCAGATACCGTGTTTTGAACGGCATCGCTCAAAGTGTTTTCGTCAACCCACTTTTCCACATTACCATTTCCATCAACGGTCATGTCATTCTCATACCATATACCTTCATCAACAGGTGCTGCTGCTGCTCCTATAGGCAGAGGTACAGAATTACGATGCTGAATACCTATACCCAAACCTATGGATATGACCAGATACCATAATACTATCAATACAGTGGAGATCAAATACCTTTATTTATTAGTTCATTTCTTTGGACAGATGAGTGACCCTTATCTCACTCTCATTCCACTCAGCATTTCTAAGTAATCCCGATAAAGCATCCCTGGAATCACTTACATCTTTAAGACCATCCCCATCTATATCCACAACATCGAATCCCGGAAGAATACACCCTAAAGTGTCATCCACAAAATTACCGGCATGTATCAATATTTCGGACCTGTCTTTTACACCTTGAATCCAGAAAGTCTCACCAAAAGTAGGTGAGGTATGTTTCACTATCTTATAATCCCCTTGAGGAATACAGGATTCCCTCATCTTATTATTCTTCCATGGATTTTCCAACGTCTTAACTTCATACTTAGGAAACCCGAGATCATCATATAATATCATCTTACCAAGTGTCTGTTCACTTAGATAATTAGTTCTTATTAGTTTTATCATATACCTTCTAGCTCTCTTTTTTTAATTAACCTACTCTATATCAGCATCATTCATTCCCTCATACTACCTTTAATTCTTTATATAGCCTCCCTAAGCACTTCTAATAATGAAATACATAAATGCTCCCCTCGGCTCACTACTTTCTATGTGATAGTATGAGAAATTTTCCTCTTTGCATTTCCCTTCTCTGTACGTTAGATACACATATAGTATTTATCAGTGTATCCTACACCCGCCCGGGGACATCTCTATCAACCTATAGTCTTATTCCCGGCAGAAGTTTATAGCAAAGCTATTTTTGACCTGTGGGAGAAAATTCGGGAAAGTATGTTACTATCAATAAGTGCACTACTAAGTTCTTTATCCCTATAATCCCACGTCTGTTCCTTCCTCTAGATGGCATTTAACATATAGACTCAGGAAGTTCGAGGATCTGGTGCAAAGATATGGTAAATGATCGAGAATACCAAATAAATCATGAAGAAATTTTAAAAAAAGTGGGTCATCTTATAGCTAAAATATTAAATGAGCCCCCTATAGATACTATATATTATTAGACCCCCCCTACCTTATTTTATAAGATCAGATATTATTTTTAGGTATAAACTGTGAGAGTGCGTGGTATTTTAACTTCACAGACCCGGTCAAAGTTATGGTGGTTAACACCCGCTGCCTTTTACTTTTGGCAAATGTGTAATTGGAAAAAGGGAAAATCCCTTTTTCATAGACTCGTCCAAAGGTATGGGAGTTCCGAGTTTTCGGTTATCTCCTAGCAGGTGGGTAGGTAAATTCCACCGAATTAATTCAATGTTTAACCAGGAGGGAAAATTCCCTCCATAAATTTATGCCTTATGGTACAACAATTAGATCAAACGACTGCTCAGAATATATTGGGCAGTCGTGACGTAATATCTGAGACAGGATATTACACATGTAAAGTAGA
>JAHENH010000062.1 GCA_018609935.1 Halobacteriales archaeon
ACTTATAGAATTACAAATTGGAAAAGACACTGGAAAAATCTCAAAAAAGAGCATATAAAATCAGAAAATTCTGGTTTTTAGGATTGTTTATTATTGGGGTTTTAACTAATAGGTGTTACTTCTGCAGGTTATCTTCCTTATCCAGGTGCTGAAGGAGATTATCAGATAACATCTTAAGTGACTAAAATTTCTGAAGATAATATGGAGGATCCAATAACCGTAAATGTTACTGGGATAAAATGGGCTTGGGATATTGAAAAAAGAGAATTACCTGTTGATAAACCTATTAAGTTTCGTGTAACGTCAGAGGATGTAAATCATGGTTTTGGCATATATAAAAATGATACATTACTTGCACAGGTACAAGCAATGCCAGGATATGTAAATATGCTCACTTTAAAATTTAATGAATCAGGAACTTACGAAATTGTTTGTTTAGAATACTATAATTTTATTTTTTGTTTTTTTGACAAAATATATATTGTATGTAAGATTTATTTCTACTCTATTTGTTCTTGTTTATGAAGATCTATTTGACCTGAAAGTGTACGTTGGGGGAATGGAATTTCTATGTCTTCTTTATCGAATCTCTTTTTTACATTTTGTATATATTCCCCTTTGATTTTGACAAAGTCTGTTCTACTTGGGTTTTCTATCCAAATTCTGGATTGTAGACCTACATATGAATCTTCAAGCTCAATTAGCCTAACTGAAGGTTCAGGTTCATCCATTATTTTCGGATGGTTTTTTGCTTGTTTAATTATTATTTCTGTTGCTTTTTCAACGTCGTCTCCATATCCTATTCCAAATAAAAATTTTATTCTAAGTTTATCTTTTGCTACAGGATTTTTTACTACATTATCAGTTAGTTTTGAGTTTGGTACAGTTAATAACTCATTATCAAATGTTCTAATTCTAGTTACCCTTAAACTTATATCTTCTACAACTCCATTATATTGCTGCCATTCAATCCAATCACCTATTCTGAACGGTTTATCCGTATATATAAATATTCCAGATACGAAGTTTTTAATTATATCTTGTGTTGCAAAACCAATGGCTAAAGTTGCTGCTGCAGCTATAGTGGCAAGTGATGTTAGAAAACTACCGTAACCAGCAAGTCCAAAAGCTACAGCTATAGCAATAAATATTATCAAACCGTATGTTATTTTACTAATTGGCTTTTTAGCATGCTGATCAAGATTTTTTCTATCCAGGATTTTTGAGAGAAATGGTAACAGTATTTTTCTACCTATTAAGAATATAGCTGTAAATGTAAGAATAAATGTTATAATTGAATCGATTGTATCTGCAAATGGAATGTTGTATTGTGTTAATAATCTGGATATAACTCCGGTTTGAAGTAAGATTTCTTGAAGTATTAACATATAGATTATATTATCATTTTATTATTTTTAAGTTTTTTATATTCGAAACCCTCGAAAAAAACATATTTTTAAAATTTTAAAATATTCATTTTAAAAGAATTGTTAATAATTAAATCTATAGTAAAGATATTGTTTTAATTGTTTATTTTATATCATGTAGATTTGTACGGAAGATGATGAAGGATTTTTATATTTTTTGTTATATGGTTTCCTTTATAAATTATTTTAGATTCAAGAATTTAGGTGAGTGTAACTATTAGTAATATCTGGAAACTGAAATCATTTTTATTGGTCTTTTAAAATGGGGGGAATTTCTTGTTGAAGAGATAATTTGTTGGATTTAACACTAAATACATAGGTACTGATGATGTTATTTCTGATAGATATCTAGGTCTCATAAGAGTTGAGTAAATAGTATACTGAGAGCCTCTGTCTTAATTAGGGAGTAGAAGCTGACTTTTAGAAGTATTAGATTTTACAGTAGATTTTTTCTTATTGTATTTTAAATTTATTTTGTGGGAAAGAAGTTAGGGTAAATTGATTTAACAGAGATGGGTGTTGTGGGTATGGTTTCTGGAGGGATATTTGCAGTTTTAGGTGTAGCAATGGAAAAATCAGGGAATGCAGTCCCTATATCTTATATTCTTGCTGGTATTTTAACACTTATTACTGCATATTCTTATATAAAACTTACATTACATTTCGAGGAGGAGGGAGGAGCTTTCTCTTTTATCGAACATACTATTGAAAATAGACATATAGCGGGATATTTTGGATGGATATTAATATCAGGATATATAGGAGTAATAGCAATGTATGCCTATGCGTTCGGCGCATATACAGTAAGTTTTTTTGATATACCCTCTTCTCCTCTATATAGAAGAATAATTTCTATAGGAATAGTTACTTTTTTAACATATTTGAATATCAGAGGCAAAAGAGAATCTGCTATTTTTGAAGATTTTTTAGTATATATAAAAATTATATTTTTATTGTCAATAGCAATAATAGGTATATTATTTTTTAGAGGTGAAATAACGATATTATACCTACTTTTTAATAAAGGATTTCTTAGCCCCATAACAGGGTTTACCATAATTTTGTTTCATATGAAGGTTTTCAGCTTTTATGTTATGATTATAAAGAAATCAAAAATGTGAATCGAAATCTACTATCTGCAATGTATAGTTTATTTTGATCGCCATTTTAATTTATGTGCTTGTTTCATTTATGGCTACACTACATCTTATACCTAATATGGTTATAGAGTATAGAGAAGAGCCTTTAGCAAGGGCTGTAGTTCCATTTTTAGGTAACACAGGACCTATACTTGTAGTAATTATAGCTGTTCAAAGTACTGCTTCTGGTATTAATGCAACTTTATTTAGTACTTCTCGTATATCCTATAGAATAGCAACTGAGGGTGAACTACCACGTTTATTCTCTTTCAAAAATAAGAAAGATATACCAATTTGGTCTTTATTAGTAATAGGAAGTATATCAGCATTTTTCTCTGCTCTTGGTAGTTTAACACAGATTGTAGAGTTTGGATCTATAGCATTTGTAATAGCAGATGGTGCTACAAATTATGCGAACCTGAGTTTATATGACAAAACAAACTCACTAAAAATAATACCTCTAATTGGGTTATTAGGAACCTTAGTTGCTCTACCACTTGTTTTATATCATCTCTTTGAAACAAACCCTACTAATATCAACCATAATAATACTGTTAATATTACTTATTTTAGATTTCCTATATAAAGAGAAAAAATCTTAAATAACGGTAGAATCATCATGAAATCAATTTAAAGTTTTTGTTTGTTTTTAACTTTATTTGACTAACTCTATTTTACCAAGAAGCAGCAAAAACAGAAGGCTGTAGTACAGTATTGTATAACAGTTATTTTCGACCTTTTAAGTTATTTTGTTTTTTAGATTATTTGATGACTGAAGTTCTTTTTCTAGAAAGTGAAGATATTACAGGTCTTGCTAACCCTGATGAATATGTAGATATTGTATATGAGGCATATAAAGATATAGGAAGTGGGGGGTCAACCAGACCCAGAACAAAACTAGTTAATGACAACCCTAAAGGTATGTTTACTGGATATATGGCTGTTTTACCTGATATTGGTGCTATGGGGGGTTATATGTATGCAGCTGGTTTTGGTAAAAAGGATTCATGGTTTATGGCTCCTATATATGATGTAGAAACAGGCAAACCTTTAGCTTTAATTGATGGTGCTAGTATGAATCCTTTCAAAACTGGAGCTACAGGTGCTGTAGCAGCGGATCTTTTAGCTAAAGAAAATATAAAACAAATAGGTATAATAGGAAGTGGTGCTCAGGCAAGAGGACAGATAAAAGCTGCAGCTACTGTAAGAGATATAGATAGAGGTTTTGTTTATTCTCCGACACAAAAAAATAGAAAAAAATTTTCTGAAGAGATGTCTAAAGAAACAGGAATAGATTTGAAACCAGTTGAAAACAGTGATAAAGCTGTTATAGATTCTGATATTGTGATTACAGCAACAACATCTAGTACACCAGTCTTTAATGGTGATCTAATTCAAGAAGGAACTCATATAACAGCAATGGGACAATATGACAAAAATAAACGTGAGGTTGACACAGAAACAATCAAACAATCTAAATATATTCCAGATCTACGTGAACGTGTTTTTCAGGATGCAGGAGCCTTTTTATATGCATATGAAAAGGAGATTGTTTCAAAAGATCATATTTATGCTGAACTTGGTGAAATAGCCTCTGGAAAAATAAAAGGTAGACAGTCAAAAAAAGAAATAACATTATTTGATAGTGGAGGTACTGCAATAGAAACGGTAGCAACTGGATATATGCTATATAAAAAAGCTAAAAATAAAGGGATAGGTAAGAAGATTAATTTCGCACCTGGGAGCAAAGCCCTAAAAGGATAACCTACCTCCCACTACCTTGTAGGAAACCCTCTCCTTAGAGTGGAAAGTGAACTACTCTGATATAAAAGATGGAGTTTTCTTATTCATAGAGATGGTTCGTATTGGAAGGAACAACACTTTATTAGGGTTTTAGCATACACTATTCTTTAACCACATTTTAATTTATTTTTATAACTATTTTTTAGAGAGGTATGTATCGATATTAAATTGAAGTTTGGTTATTCATAGTTTATATTTTTAAAATTGTATTTTTTAAATAATAGATTTTTTTATTTTTTTTAAATTATTTATAGATATAGATATTTTTCTTATATATGGTTGATATATTATTTAATTTTAAAAAATTTGAGTCGAAATTAGAGAAGAAATTTAAAGAGAATATATACAACCATTTTAATGAAAAACTTAATTGTAGCTGTAGACAAAAAAACATCAATATAAATAGGTTTTCTAATACAGAAGATGGAAATAAATATCTTGTATATTGTGGAAACTGTAAGAAACAAAAGATAATTAAAACAGATATATTGGATATAAATCCCTTAGATCAATATTTAGAGTGATTTTTAATCATATTTTTTAGAGAATTTTGTAATTGCATTGTCTTTTCCAGCAATGATGAGTATATCATCTTCTTTAAGTTCTGTAGAATTTTTAGGAGATGTGTTTAATTCACCGCCTCTTTCTAACCCTATTAATATACATCCTGTTTCGTTTTTAATATCGATATCCTTTATCTTTTGTCCCGACAAAGATTTTGCAGATGTTCTAATAATTCTAATTTGTTTCTCATATGATATCTCTTCTTCTCCTTCCATTATATTAGATGCAAGCAATCGACCGCTTACAGTTGATATAGCTTGAACATAATCTGCACCTGCACTATATAATTTATTTATATTTTCAGTTTCGTTTGCTCTAGCTATAATCTGTATATTGGGATTTAGGTCCCGCGCTATAAGGGTTGCAAATATTGTTGTAGTATCAGATCCAAGAGTAAACAATATAGACGAGGCTTTCTTGATATTTGCCTTTTTTAATACTTCTGGATCCGTTACATCACCAATTAAGTCAACCTCTTCTTTTTCTTTTATGTCTACTACTGTAGCTGAAGCATTTGTTTCACGGAAAACTTCAAAGGCTGTGCTACCAGCTTCTCCTTTTCCTGCTATTATGATTTCTCTGTTTGTAACATCTCTTATTTCCGATTGTGTAATTTCTTTTAATTTATTTAATTGTTTTCTAGTTCCTAGAACTAACAGTATTGTTTTATCATCAAGAACATCTTTGGGGTCTATAGGGCTTTTAAATTTTCTATCAATCCATCCTCCTATGACCCTTACACCCGTTTTTTCTTCTATTTCAACTCTTTTGAATTTTTTACCGACTATATTACTTTCCCTATCAATAGAGATCTCCGCAAGTTCGAAGTTATGGCTGAGTTCGGTTGTATCAAAGATTTCAGTTGTAACTGAGGTTAGGGCACGTTTAGCCAAGCTTTCTCCTAATAATTGTCTTGGTGAAAATACTTCACTGGCCCCGGCTAGTCTATGATATTCAGTATTAGATATATGTTCTACTAAGGTTAGTATTTCTATATCTTTATTTTCTTCTTTTGCAGAAAGTATTATACTTGCATTGGTTTCATCATCTGAATTTGCAATAAGGGTTTTAGCATTTTTTATTCCTGAATTTAGAAGTGTTTCTCTAGATTCTGGATCTCCATAAATGATATTATATCCTTTTTCATGCAGGTCAGTAGCAGTATTTCTATCTGGCTCTATAATGATATATTCTATATTTAATTGTTCGATTTCTGAAATAAATTCTTCACCAAGTTGATTATACTTACAGATAATTATATGTTCATCTATATCAGATATACTAGTTGGAGGAGTTTTTGAAAGGGCAGATTGGAGCATTGGAACAGCGAAAACATCTATAGCAGTTAATATTAATGCTATACCTGTAACTTGCATTCCAATCATCAATATATTCATCTCCGGTGTAGTCCAAGGTGCATCTTCACCATATCCAGTTGTAGTAAACGTTTGGAATACAACCTGTAATGATTGAAAAAAATTCTTATCTCGCCCTTCAAGTATAGACATACCCATAGAATAAAGTAATGTAAAAGTAAGAGTAATAATAATAACAACAATTAGATAATAAAAAACATTCTTTTTTTCCAGCTTCATAAATATATTTTCATCTTTTAAATTTAGATATTTTGGTTTATTTTTAATAAAAAGATTACCTTTCTTGTAGATTTCTTGTAGTTTATCAAGATACTATATAATTTACTTTATAGGATCCCTATCTAATTTGTTGAAATAGTAATTTTAATTTATAATTTCTGGTTTTTTAGTTAAGAATTCAATCCAATGGTTAGATGAATATTTTAAGATTTTATGGTGAATAGTGGAAAAGATAAGGTTGATAAAGATTTTAAATAAAAATATAATAATGAATGATGACTTAGAATCAAATAGTAAGGAGGTTGATAAGGAAAATATTACCCTTCCATTTGAGAATAATGAAAAGCTTGGAAAAGTACTGGATCTTGTTAATTCGAATAAGGAATTAAAGACACTTTGGAAAATGCAGAATATGAATTCTGCACACCGTCTAGGAATGTCAGATCATAGTATTGTACATGTAGAGATTGTCTCCAATACTGCACTAAAAATGACTAGATTATTTTTTAAATCAGATATTCAAACAAATCTTTTAACAGACTTTGACGGTTTTTCTAAAAAAGATGTCGAAGTAGTAACAGTTATTTCTTCTCTATTTCATGATCTCGGAATGTCTATCCAGAGGAAAAACCATGAAGAACTTTCTTTATTAGTGGCACAACGGTTAATAGATGATATTTTAGAAGAAATATATAATATTACTGATAGAACTATACTTAGATCAGAAATAATGCATGCTATATTTTCCCATAGATCTGGTGGAAGCCCTAAAACAATAGAGGCAGGTATCGTGAGAGTTTCTGATGCACTTGATATGGAAAAAGGGCGTTCGAGATTATCATTTAAAACTGGAGAAATAGATATACATGCTGTTTCAGCTGCCGCTATAGAAAAAGTAAATATAAAAGAAGGTGAAGACCGACCTATAGATATAAAAATTGAAATGAATAACAGCTCTGGTATATTTCAGATAGATGAACTATTAAAAAAGAAACTAGAAGATTCAGGTATAGCTAAATACGTTGAAATAGAAGCTCTCATAGAAAGTGAAGTAGAGAAAAAACTTATACATAAATTTAAACTATAATTATAGATACTACAAAATACATAGATAAGTTTTCTAGATTAACAAAATAGTTAATAAAAATGATATACCTCCTTTAAACATATTATAAAATACATCTATTTTTTTATTATTAACTTCAATATTTATATTTTTGAGGTCTGCTATACTTGGAAATCCTTCAGAAAAAAATATAAAACCCAACCAAAAACTAAAAATAATCCAAAAAATATTTTTTGGATTAAAAAATACAAGAAAAGACAATCCTATACTCCAATTAAATAACAAAGGCATAAAAACAACCATAAGTTTCTTCTTAAAACTTGTGGGTTCTATATTAACACCTCCTGCTAAAGAGTAATCGTCAAATATATCGTTAGGAAAGACAAAAAATCTATACTCTTTAACTTTTATTCTTAGTAAAATACAAGATATAAAATGTCCAACTTCATGGGTAATTACTCCTGGTAAAAAAATAAATAAAGATAAATTATTTAGTGCTAGATAAATCTTATAAATAGATTTTCTAAACTCCACTAAAATACAGATAATAATTAAAAATAAATAAATATACTCATTTAGTCAAAAAACACTTATAATAATTAGTTTCGTTTCTTTTATTTAAACCTAGTTATTTAGGCTTTGAGTTCTTTGTATTTTTTGATGTATAAAAATATATTGTTACCTTCCGATGGTAGTGAATGTTCAAAGATTGCTGCAGAACATGCTATAGATATTGCTGATAGATATAATTCAAAACTTCATATTTTATCTGTTGTAATACCGTTGTCCCTTGGTATTGATGTTAGATCTAAAGAAATATTGGATGAACTTACAAGTACAGCTAATGATACTATAGATGAAATTTCGGAGAAAGCTAGAAACTCTGGTGTAGAAAACGTTGAAACTGTTGTAGAAGAAGGGGCCCCATCTGACATAATTCTTTCTTATGTTTCTAATAATGATATCGATCTTATTGTTATGGGTACACACGGTAGAACTGGGCTTGAAAGATATTTAATTGGTAGTGTAACAGAAAGAGTGGTTAGAAAATCTGAAATCCCTGTCTTAGCTATACCTGATAGGGATCTAGAAGATTAGTCTTTTGTGTTTTCTTCAATATCTCCTACTTGAGTTGTTTCATCTAATTTGACTTCTTCAATATCTCCTATTTTTTCATCTATATCACTTACTTCTGTACCTATATCTTCTAATATGTCTTCTAGATTATCTATACCAAGCATCTTTTTAGTTTCCTCATCTAATTCAACCGATTCTAGTTGTTTTCCATCACTTTCTATCCCTCCAGATATATGTTTAGCATATCTTCCAATAGCTGAAGTTAGTTCTTGTGGTATTATATATTTAGTACTTTCACCCTTACCTATTTCTTCTAGGGCTTCTATCCCCCGTTCTGTTATAGCTCTTTCATCTAATGTTTTAGCAGCTTTTGAACGTAAAACAGTGGCAAGGGAATCTCCCTGAGCTCTTAGAATGTCAGATTGTTTTTCTCCTTGAGCTCTGATAACTGAACTTTTTCTATCTCCTTGTGCTTTTTCTATAGCGCTTCTTCTTTCCCCCTCAGCTTCTAATATCATTGCTCTTTTTCTTCTTTCTGCACTAGTTTGTTGTTCCATTGCATCTTGCACATCCTGGCTGGGCATAACTTCTCTAACTTCAACACTTTCAACACGAATTCCCCAGCTATCTGTTGCTTCATCAAGACTTTGTCTTATTCTTGCGTTTATTTCTTGTCTTTTATTAAGTGTATCATCAAGCTCCATATCTCCTATAACACTTCTTAGAGTAGTCTGGGCCAGATTTGAAACAGCTCTTTTATAATTGTCAACTTCTAAAAATGCTTTTTTAGCATTCATTACTCTCATGTATACTACAGCATCACATGTTACAGGAGAGTTATCTCGAGTTATAGCCTCTTGTGTTGAGACATCTACTGTTTGAGTTCTCATGTCGAAAGTATATGTTTTACTAACAAACGGCTGTACAAAATTAATTCCTGGCTCAAGAAGCCGCCTATATTCTCCAAATACAGTTAATGCTTTTTTTTCATAGGCTTGTACAATTATTATTGATTTCCAAATAGCTACTATAATCAACACAAAGATAATTACTGACACTATTCCAATAGGATCTTGAGGTATAGTTTGTAAAATTTTAGCTATCACTTATATAAATAATATATATAGTAATTTATCCTTTATGTAAAAAACCTCCTTAAAAAGAAAAAAATTTTAACTCTAATATTTTAAATTTATATTAATTTTTTTCTTTTTCTTTTTCATTTATTTTTTTTACTTTAAGTACATTTCCACCCCCTGGATCCACTACTTCAACTTTTGTATCTACTGGTATTTCTTCTTCTGTTTTAGATTTTGCTTTATAAAATGGATTAAATCCTTCTTCTAACTTTATCTCCCCGGAATCGGATGTAACTTTTTCTGTTACTTTTCCTATTTTTCCCTTAAGTTTTTCTGAATCCGTGGTTCTATCAGTTTCCTCTCCTTTAAAAAAAGATAGATTTCTATAATAATAAAATGA
>JAHENH010000063.1 GCA_018609935.1 Halobacteriales archaeon
GTTTCACCATCACTCGTCAACTTACCAAGCAGAGGTTGAGTCAAGGCTACGGTGTCTACGGGCTGTGCCACATACACCATGTCAATTCACGGTCAGCCCCTACAGATTCCAGCGACTTTATCCCAAGTTTGGAATCTGTCCGAATACAAAGGGCTTTATACCGTAGGATTTTAAAAACACTTCGATACGTCAAGCATCGTCCCAATCGGGTTGTATCACCTACCTAAAGGAAGGTGTCTTAACCGATGCATAAAGATAACAATAAAAAAACAGAAAAAACGGTTAGCAAAAGTCTATAAGAAGTTGAGATACGCTAGATGTGGCCTCCTACATAAACTTTCAAGAGCTTATATTGATAACTATGACGTTATAGTTGTTGAGAATTTAGACAGTAAAATACCTATCCGAAAGTGAAAGCTCTAGATTAAACCGATATATCGCGAATCATGGTTGGAGTGAGTTTGTCTCATTGCTTGTTTACAAATGCATTTACAAGCTGGTGGGCAAGTTATAGAGATAGATCCAAAAAACACCTCAAAGAACTGCTCTACTAAATTGTAACAATAAAGTGGATAAAGACCTATCAGATAGAACTCACAAATGCGAAAAGTGTGGTAAAGATCGAGTGATTTTAATGCATCTTTAATGTTGTGGATAGAGCATTAGATCTTATAGGGTAGGAACTGTCGGAAATAGAGCCCTCGGATCCAAGGCCTCTGAAATGGCATTTATACCTTTAAGTCAGGTGGTTGAACAGGGAAAAACCGTCTTTTGAGGTGGTGAGGATGTCACTATTAAAACTATAGTGTTTTTAGTTAGACGTCTTATATAGATTTTGAATGAATGATCCAATAGCTATAGATATAGATGGCACATTAACTAGAGAAGATGGTTCTTTAGATTCTAGAGCGTTAGAGAAACTATATAATCTGAAAAATTTAGTAGTAATAGTTACAGGTAAAATACTTCCTAACGCAGAAGTCTTATGTAGATTTGCTGGACTTAAACAGAGAGTTGTAGCTGAGAATGGGGGTGTTATATTTGTTGATGATGAACTAGAAATAACAATAGAGGGTGAAAGACCTAGGAAAGTAGCTGAACAATATAAAAAAGAGGGATATAGTATGGGGTGGGGGGAATATGATCTCCCCAATAGGTGGAGAGAAACAGAGGTTGTAGTAAACCGTAGCAGCCCCTTAAAACCCTTAGAAGATATAGCAAAAAAATATGGGATGAAAGTTGTAGATACGGGGTATGCCTATCATGTTAAATCACCTAAAATAGATAAAGGAACAGGTCTAAAGAAGGTAGCGAATAAACTAGGGATAGATATAAAAGACTTTATAGCTATTGGGGATTCAGAAAACGATGTTCCAGTATTTAATGTTGTGGGTATGTCCTATGCAGTAGCTAATTCCTCGGAAAAAGCTAAAAAAGCAGCTGATGTTGTAACAAATAAAAAACATGCAGAGGGGTTTTTGGAAGCTATAGAAAAAATAAACAAGAAAACTATATAAAAATATAATAAGTTCTATCTTATCGTTTTAATATCTCTTGTAATAACAATCATTAATAGTTTCGTATCTGTAATTTTTTGTGTGTATCTAGTTGTAGGATGTTCTAACTGTCAAGGCATCAAGATAGTTGAAAAGGACTCTAAGACTACTCTATGTAATAGATGTAGGAAGAAAATAGATATAAATAAAGTCCGGGTTTTTTATAGAACTGAAGTTTTGGATGAAGCAAAAAAAGCTAGATCTGTTCTTTTATCACTTGATAGACCGAAAAAACTCTCTCGAAAGGATATATTAGATAATATTTCTAATATAAAAGATACAGGATTTTCTACCCCTATCGATATTTCTAAACAACCAAAAAATAGAGAGGGAACTGAAAGATCTAATAAGGAAATTATTCTAGATTACTTGGAAAGTTCACAAAACCCTACTATTAATGGACTTAAAAGATATGCTGAAAAAAATAATATAGACCAAGAGAGGGCTAAACATATATTAGATAAACTTTGTAGGGAAGGAAAAGCAATAAAAGTAAAAGATAACAAAATAAAATTGTTATAATTACATCTTTTTTAGTTCTATATACATAAAACTAAATATGTTTGGTTTATGTTGGAAGACAGCAGATGATAGCGAAGACCTTAAAGAGGAGCAGCATCTTTTAGAGATATAATGACTAGATCTTTCTACTCTTATATAAGGGACAGATGGAAAAACTTAGACGACGAAAAAATAAAAGAAGTACAGAATAAAAGACTTCAAAAATGGAGGGACCAAGGAGCTATCGAAAGAATAGATAGGCCAACCCGTATAGATAAAGCTAGATCTCTTGGATATAAAGCTAAAAAAGGTGTTGTGATGGCCAGAACAAGGATAAAACGTGGATTCAGGATGGAAAGACCAGATAGAGGACGTAGAAGTAAACGTACAGGTATAAATAAACGGACAAGAGCTAAAAATCTCCAACAAATAGCTGAAGAACGTACAGAAAGGAAATTCCCTAACTTAGAAATTCTGAATTCATATTGGGTGGGAGAAGATGGACACCATAAATGGTTTGAAATAATATTAATAGACCCTGACCACCCCGAAATACAAAGCGATGATAACCTAAACTGGATATGTGAAGACACAGGAAGAGGTTTTAGAGCAAAAACTTCAGCTGCAAAAAAATAACAATATATAATTAAACCGGCTCCAAAGCCTATTTATATATTTTCCAAAGCTTCTACAGTAGCTTCTTTATATTTTTCTGTATTATCTCCATAGATCTCTATTGACTTCTTAACATCTTCTCCTTTACCGGTATTTTTTTCTTTTATTCTTTCTATCGTTCTTTCAGCTGTTTCTGTAACCCATTTTTCTCTAGTTTCCTCATCTACTATTGAAATAGATTCAGGTCGAATAGATGTAAGTACTTCACCTTCTTCAGTTTCAAATGTTGAAGGCTTTCCAACTATAGCAACATATTCTGGAGGTTCTATATTTCTTAATACTTCTACAGCTTCTGGTTGATACTGGCCTGCATAGACTAAAAATACACCTGTTGGATCCGAAACTCTAGCTCTCCAGTATTCACTATCTTCCCCTATTTCTTCATTTTCTGTTAAAGTACCTACAATAAATACTCTATTAGCTCTTTTACCTGTAGGAAGTAGAACAAACCTAGGAGACGTTTCTTCCTTACCTTCCTTAAATGTGTGATTTGCATCATTTAACTCTCTAGCAAAAACTCTTCTTGCAATTTGCCTCTCGAATGCACTCATTATATATATTTATTTAGTATATCTTATATAAATTGCAGTTAAACTTTGCTAACAATATATTTTTTAAAACTTATTCAAACCTAAATATTATTGATTACAGGCCAAATCCCCTCACTTCAGGGTAGGGAGGATGTCAATACTGACTTTATTTGTTTTATAGTATAGATTTCACAGTTTATTTTCTGTCTAAGCTCTAATTTTTTATAGCTAAGTTAATATGTCACATCAGAAATATTTCTCTATTGAGGAAGCACGTGATGTTTTAGATGAAATAGAGCCAAAGATACAGGAAATTATAGAGCTCAAACATGACCTGGATGCTTTAGGTTTCGATTTAACTTCTAACTCTTCGTATTCAGATGTAGATCCTGATAGAATTGATGAAGTAACTGGTAAAATAGATAGAATAGAGGAATTATTAAAGAATATTGAAGAAAAAGGCATTTTGTTTAAGGATCCGACATTTGAGCTAGGTATAGTGGATTTTCCTTATCTACGAGATGATAAAGAAGTGTATCTGTGCTGGATGCTTGGTGAAGATGACCTAAAATATTGGCACTATATAGAGGATGGAATGAAGGGAAGACAGCCTATAAACGAGCTGTAACTATTTAATCACTAATTTTTTATTTCTATTTTTTCTATTAAATAGGTTGAGGTTTAAGTTATCCATAGATAAAGCCGATGTTTTTCACTTCGTATTTTCTATAACAAAAATCAATTTTAAAAATCGTGTTTTTGTATTAGGGTAAGGATTACTTTTTCTTTCAGTCAGAGAACTTGGATAGATAGGTTATTCGGTGTTATTATATATTTGAGAAACAAATATTATAGGAAATGAATATAGATGAAGAAGCGAAGGAAATATCTGAACAATATGGGGTGGATAAAGATCAGATAAAACAACAACTTCAATCTCTCATAGAGGATTTTAAGGTTCCTGAAGATGAAGCAAGAAGAAGTATAATAAGTAGAATATCAGATGAAGGAGTTGAGGGTAGTGAAAGTATCGAGACAAAAATAGAGGATTTTAAAGCACCAGAGGAATGGGTTTCATTAGAGGCTAAAGTTCTGAGGTTATGGGAATCAGAAAGTGATTCCATAGCTCAATCAGGTCTTATCGGGGATGAAACTGGAGCAGTTAGATTTACATCCTGGTCTAAAAGTAATCTTCCTCTATTAGAAGAAAATAAAAACTATAGGATAGAAAATGCTGTAACTGATGAATACCGGGATAGAATAGGTGTTTATCTTAACTCTTCAACTTCAATAGAAGAAATCGATAAAGAGATCAATGCTGTAGATTGGAGACAAGAAATAGAGGGTGCGATAGTATCTATACAAAATGGTAGTGGACTAATAGAAAGATGTCCACAATGTAATAGAGTTTTAAGGGACGGAAGATGTGTTGATCATGGAGAAATAGATGGGGAATTTGACTTAAGAGTTAAAGCTATACTTGATGATGGGGATAGTGTATATAATGTTCTTTTAGATAGACAGACAACTGAAGAATTTACAAATATGTCTCTAGAAGATGCTAAAAAAGAAGCTAAGGAAGCTATGGATAGAAGCATAGTAGAAGATAAAATCAAAAATCGCCTATTAGGAAGATATTTCAAGATTCGAGGATCAACCATAGAACAAATGTTTCTAGCTGAAGAAGTTGAAAAACTCCAAAAAGAAACATCTGAAGAAGAAATAGACCATTTATTAGTAAAAGCCCGTACTCTTTAAATATTATATTATATTTCTCTATATTTAGGAATATAAGAATATTAATCAAGAGGAATATTCCAGCTTTTTTCTTTTTCTAAGACTTTTTCCCATTTTTGCTTACAACTACAGTCTATTTGGTTAAGGTATGATATATCTCCTGTAAGTGAATAGCTTTTTATTGCTTCATATATGTCTTCATCGCATTCACCACAGTTATGCGGCCCTCTATCACTTCCAAAACCTACTGGATCACTCATAACTATAGAGGAGACATCCTGGGTTTTTTTCAAAGCTTTTTGTACACTCCAAAGCCATGGGGGTCTATATCCAGATTTTTTATATAGTTCTTCCACTAATGTATGTTTTTGTACGTTACATGGGTTTATTGAAACTGTATGTGAATATTTTGCGGATTTTCTTATTGAATAAACAGCGTCTTCTAGTGCTTCATTTTCAGTCAAAAATGGTGGTTTCATCAATAAGTATGTTTTAACCCCTGCCCCTCCTTTCTTTGCTTCTTTTGTCGCATTAACAAAGTCTTTAAATTCAAAATATTTATTCACACATTCTTTTCTTATATGATCGTCAGCTGTTTCTAGTCCTATAGCTACATCTAAAGATTTTACTCTTGAAACAGAATCTTCTATTATTTCTCTATCAACAAAGTCAGGTAGAGACTCAACTATAACTCTTTTATCTGATAAGGTATCTAGGATTTGATTTCTGGTGTCCTCTGGTATTTCTCTCCTATCAAAAAAAGTTCCGCTTGTATATAGTTTTGCGTTTTCACAGTTTAAATTTTTTTCTTGTTCATGTTTTATTGCCTTTTCAAGTTGTTCAAGAAGTGCGTCTCCTGTAACCGCTCCTTTTCTTGATTCTCCTACATATCCACACATTGTACATCCTCCTGCTCTCGCCCATCTACATCCGTCTGTGTTAAAAACAATAGTTAGACTATTACCTATACCATCTGGTGTTCTATCTTTATCTATCCATACCCGTATAGGTTCTGTAGGATCGGAATTCTTCCTTTTTTTTGCACGTATTCTGCGCATTGCTTTATTTAGAGCCGTTGCACCCATCACATAAATATAGTTTATCCTGTCCTAAAACATTATATTAATCTATCTTTGTCAGCTTCTCCGACCTAAAGGAAGGAGATTGCTAGTGAACTCACGTTCTAACTAGAAACAAATTTTCTAGTAGGAGGACTGTCTCCATTTTTGTTCATTGTTCTTGGCTTTAGGGCTAGCTGACAGTTAGCCCCTCCTTCCTTAAGCTAGGAAACAACAACCTTAATCCCCCTCCTAAAAGGCAAATCCCTACAACGAAACTATTAAGGATTACTGATAACCTTCTTCCCTCTCCCTTCTTTTCAGGGATGGAGAGGTAACATTTTGGAGTAGTGTTAGGTTATCAGACTAAGTTTTTTAGTTTTTGTTTTATGTTTTTGTCTCCATTTACTAGATAGTATGCTGATTCTCCGTTTTGGTAGTAATTGTCTATTTTTTTCTTAATTTCGAACCCTAGGTGTTTGTAGAACCCTATTGCTTTTTTGTTTGAGGTTCTTGCATGGCAGCTTAGGTTATCGTGTTCTTTTTTTGCTTTTTCTATTAGTTTTCTTCCAATTCCTATACCTCTGTAGTCTGGGGATACTCCGAGGAAGAGTATGTATCCGTCTTTTCTGACTGTTTCGAATCCAACTATTTTTCTTTGTTTGTTTTTATTGTTGTTGTTTTGGATTATGTCTCCTATATCTATACAGAGAAATCCTTTGTTCCTAGTGTAGGACCGAGAGAAAAAACCTCTGTTTTGTCGTAGGAGACCTTCTTCTTTTTTTATTCTTTCCTTTATATTCCATACTTCTTCTAGATTTTTAGAATCTTTTGGAGGTTTCTTCTCGTATTTCATATACTACTTTTTTTATTTTCTTTAATTCTGGAGAAATATATACTTTCTTAACATTTCTGTTAGACTTCTTGAAAACGTTACGCTTATCCTCTTCTGAGTTATTTTTTTCTTAAATGCAGATAAGCCTCATACAGATAGATAATTATGGTCCTTGGACTACCACTCCTGAACCAAAACCAGAAACAGAAATACAAACTTTGCAGTCAAGATTATATTCTGATATCTGTCAACTTATAGATGGTCTTGTATTTTTCGCTAGATTTGACAATATTATAGCAGTTTCCAGGAACTCTATAGGGAAACATGAAAAAATACAAAGTTCTATATCAGACAGATATCCAGTAACAATATCTATAGGGATAGGTAGAGGAAACACCCCTAGGGAAGCCATAGAGGAAGCTACATCTGTTCTACAACAGAAAGGAAGTGCACAGGATCCGAACAGAAAAGAAGTCCTAGCAGTAGGTGATAAAGCATCAGAAATCACTGACTTGAAAATAGAAAAAAAAGAAGCAAAATCAGGGGATGGAGGCCCTCAAGGATATACCTATAAAGATATAAATGTAGCTCATTTTGACGAAATAGATGCTACTAGTAGAGTAACAGATACAATGGATGCATTTAAAGCTTCATTGACAGTCGAAAAAAGTTATTCTGTATTAGCTCAGGAAATGTGGGAAAACTATGATTCTATAACTTTCTTTGTAGGAGGGGATAATTTCATAAGTGTTACAGATAAAAATATGGATGCAGATAACTTTAAAGATGTAGTAGAAAAAGTAAAAAAAGAAACTGAAACTGAACTAAAAGTAGGTGTTGGAAAAGGGAAACCTACTAAGGCAGGGATGAAAGCAAAGATAGCACTTGAAAAATGCCGTGAAACAGGAAAAAAAATAATAATACAAAACTAAAATAGAAAACTTACAGATACATCTATTATATAAATTCTATTATTCGAGGATTTTAATTATTTTACAGGGCTAAAAGCGCCACAGGCCTCACATTTTAATGTTAGTGTACCTTTTTGTTTTTCCAATCTAGTGTCTGGTCTATTACATTCGGAACATAAAACATATTTTTCTATATAGGTTTTGAGTGCTTCTTGTAGGTTCTCTTCTGAGAATTCGCCTTTTAGTCTTGCTCTTCTATTCTCTAGGTGTCCTGCAGTACCTATTTCACCCAGTACATGTTTCATAAGATGGTTTTCGTCTCTATCTAATTTTTCTGCAACATCTCTAAAATTTGTTATAATTGTAGAGTTACCTTCAACTCTAATATTAAATTCAGGTGGTTCGAATCTTTCTCCGTGTTTAGTTACTTCCGTTATATTTTCATATGCTTTATCTAAAGCTTCATCATATTCCATTATTTCTATACCCTTTGTCCAATCTTAGTTTGTATTTCTTCAAGTTCTTTTTCATCTAATGGTGGTGGTGAAGGCATAATTGCATGTCCAGGTTTACCTCCATCATCTTTGAATCTTGGAAGTATATGACAGTGGATATGTGGGATTTCTTGTCCTGCTTCTTCTCCATTATTTATAAATATATTGTAGGCAGGGGCCTCTACTGCGTCAGCTATTTTAGGAGCTAATCTATGAACAACCCTAAATATATTCTCTCTTATTTCATCTAATTCTTCAAGCCTATCTGCATGTTTTTTTGGTATAACTAGTGTATGTCCTTGGGATAGTGGGTTTATATCTAAAAAACATAGTACATATTCATCCTCATAGATATCTAAAGAAGGTGCCTTTCCATCTATTATATCACAGAATATACAATCCACCATATATAGTTTTGTTTTGGAATGGGAAAGATCGTTTCGCTTTAGATAATTCACTCTCTATTTTTTATATATGAGAGAAATAACTATTGCTGGTTCTGGAATGGCTGGTCTTACATCTGCTATATATGCTAGTAGGGCAGAAATGAACCCGTTGGTTTTGGAGGGGGAAGCTCTTGGAGGACAGCTTTCTCTTACTACTGATGTAGAAAACTATCCTGGTTTTTCTGAGGGTGTGGATGCGTTTGAACTTATACAAGAGACTAAAGATCAGGCTAAAAGATTCGGTGCAGATTTTGAACAAGGAATAATGGTAAAAGATGTTGAAGTACAAGATAATGGTCCATTTATACTAGAAACATCTACGGGAAAAATAGAGACAGAGAGTTTTATTGTAGCTACTGGAGCAAGTGCTAGATGGGTTGGAGCTGAAAATGAAGAAAAATTTATGGGAAACGGACTGTCTACTTGTGCTACATGTGATGGGGCTTTTCATAAAGATGACAAGATATTAGTTATAGGTGGTGGAGACTCAGCAATGGAGGAATCCCTCTTTCTAACAAAGTTTGCTGAGAAAGTATATATAGTACATAGGCGAGATGAGCCTAGAGCTTCAAAGATCATGGCTGAAAGAGCTTTAGATAATGAAAAAATAGAATTTATGTGGAATACTGAACTTTTAGAGATTAATGGAAGTGAAGAAAAGGGAGTTACTGGAGCTAAACTTGCAAGAAATCCGAGAGGCCATCCTAAAGAAAAGTTAAATGATAACAATACAGAAATATTCAGTTTCGATTGTGGAGGTATTTTTTATGCTATAGGACACGAACCTAATACAGACTTTCTTGAAGATACTAATGTAAAAATGGATGATCAGGGATATATAGAAACTAAAAAAGATACAACTAAGACATCTGTTGAAGGGATATTTGGTGCAGGAGACGTAATAGACCCATATTATCAACAAGCTATCACTGCAGCGGGGACTGGATGTAAAGCAGCTATAGATGCTGAAGATTGGCTTGAAAAACAATAGAATACAGATATTTTTGATTATCGCTAAATCTAGATGGAAGAAAATGTTGAACATCTAAAACAGAGAGGACCATCACTTAAAAGTGAACTACCAGGTGAAATATCTACTCAACCGAATTATATTAAAATATTAAAAGGAACAATCTCAGAAAAACAAAAATATGAACTAAATGACGTGTATTATCTTGAAAAACATAATAAAAATGAAGTAATAAAGAAATTTCTAAAAGCTAACATAGATGTTATTAAACATATTGATGAAGCTGAACTAAAAATGATAGTAGGAAAAAATGGATTTGAATGGACAAAAATCTTAGAACAAGAAAAAGAAAACATAATAAAAAACGAAAATAAAATAGTGAAACTCTATAATAAAATAAAGAATTATATCTATCTGTAAATGGTGAGAGAATTCCGTGCTTTAGGGCGGGCGTACCGGGTTCATTGTGGTTGTATTTAAATATTTTTGTTTTGATGTGTTTGTGTGTATTAACAGTTTGGACTCAGGGCTTACCCCACACCAAAAAAACCAGGCTCCACCACCTAAAATATACGGGCACCAATATACATGGACAATAAATTGAAAGGACATATATGGTAGCCCAAATACCATGGCAAAACATGGCGGATGACCTTAGTAGTTGTGTGGCCCAAGCCATAGAGAATAAACCCCACCGATAAGGTATCTGAGAGAAATCTTCTCCAGAAACCCCGTCGCCTTACAACGAAGAGAAGTCACACATCAAGAAGTTGGGTGTGCAGTGAACCTTAGTCTTCTATAATCTACAAACCATGATCCTTGTTTGTATAGATAAGGTCTAAGTCTTTTTTCTATAGATGAGATAACTTTTTCTTTTTCTTCTTTTTTAATAGATTCAAAAAGTTTTGAACCAAACATTTTAAACCATTTTCTAAGGCCTTTTTCTCCTTTTTCAAGCTTTGTAGTATGATCGATAAGTTTAGCATATCTAACTTCAAATCCGTGTTTTTCAAGCAATGATGTATATTCTCCGATACTAGGAAAATACCAGGGGTTAGAGATTTCATAGTTCTTTTTCTTCATTTCTTTTTCAACTGCATTTATTATAGTTTGTATATTTCCTTTACCTCCAAGTTCTCCAACAAACCTGCCGCCTTTATGTAAAACATCATCTATATTCTCTAATACTGGATCCTGTTCATCTATCCAGTGTAGCATAGAATTAGAGAATACTGCGTCAAAACTGTTTTTAAAGCTAAAATCACGTGCATCTCTACACACAAAAGATATTTCAGGATAATTTTTCTGAGCTCTATATATTTTTTCTTCTGATTTATCTAGACCTACCACTTCAATGTTTTCCCCATCTATTTTTTTAGTTAGATGACCTACCCCGCATCCTATATCAAGTATTCTTTCATTTTTCTTTGGTGAAAGTATATCAACTATATTCTTCTCATGTTTGTCAACTGAACTGATACTAGCCATTCAATTACTTTTTATACAATCTTTTCCCTTGTATCCTTGTTCTTTTTTATTAAATAAAAAAACTCTAAAGCTTTCCTTAGATTTAATAATTTTTTATTTATTATTATAAAGCTCTGATTTGTGGCGGACAAACTCTCTATCTATTTCATCTATACTACTACATCCTGAAAGACCCATTGTTAGATCAAACTCTGCTAGAATATTTTTAAGAACTGTATATACGCCGTTTCCACCATCTATTGCTAATCCATATGCATATGGCCTTCCAAGCATAACTGCATCCGCGCCTAATGCTATACTTTTAAATATATTAGACCCTCGTCGTATACCGCTATCGAATGTTATAGATACCTCACCATTAACTTCTTCTACAATTGAAGGAAGTGCTTCAAGAGAGGTTATAGAACCATCGATTTGTCTACCTCCATGGTTGGATACCCCAATTCCATCAGCACCATGTTTTATAGCTAATCTAGCGTCTTCTGGATGTAATATTCCTTTCACAAAAACTGGTAGTGAGGTATTATCATAGATAAATTGAAGATCCTCCCAAGTAAGGCTAGGATCCCCAAATATTTCAAGAAAATACTCAACAGCTGCTTTTACATCTTCTTCTGGAGGTTTATCAAGCTTTGAGCGAAACTCAGGATCGGAAAAATAATTTGCTATACCTTCACCTTCCAGAAATGGATAATAACCTGTTTCAATAAGTCTTTCACGCCAACCTAAAATAGGTGCATCAATAGTAACTACTATAGCATCATATCCTGATTTTTCAGCTCTACTAAGAAAACTTTTAGCTATTGAATCATTAGATGACCAATAAAATTGAAAAAATTTTGGAGTATCACCTAATATTTCTGCAACCTCCTCCATTTTTGTTGAAGAAAGAGAGCTCAGACAAACAGGTACATCTAGTCTAGAACCTCCTTTAGCAGTTCCTTTTTCGGCTTCTTCATGGAGCAATGATTGAACTCCAAGTGGAGTTAATATAATAGGATATTCTAGATCAATTCCACATAGGTTAATCGACATATCTCTTTTTTCCACTCCACGGAGCATTCTAGGCATAATACGCCAGCTAGAAAAGTTCTTATTTTGTTCGAATGTCTTCTCACTTCCTGCACCACCGTGTACATATGCTACACCTTCTTCACTCATTTCTTCATGTGCTTTTTTACGTAAATCTTCGTATGATACAGGAAAATCTGGTGTCTCGTTTTCAAGCATCCCTTGACGATAGATATTATTTACTCTTTTTGCACCAAAACGTGTCCTATCAACCATACTACTAAATAAGTATTTGATTGAATATGTTTTTACACATCACTATAGAAATTTTTTGTATGTTTTTGGTTTTGGGGCCGGAGGGATTTGAACCCCCGATCTACTGGTCTCCCCGGTAAGTGCTCCAGAGGGTCTTCATCGCTTTCGCTCGGAAGACCAGTGGAGTTTCATCATGCCTCTGGAGCCAGTCACCTTCCCTAACTAGGCCACGGCCCCCCATAATATAGGATATGATAGAATCACTAAATACTTGGGCTTGTCGATTTCAATATTTCTCGACAATATTTTATTCTGCGAAACATCAATGATGATATAATGAGTAAACGAGCGAAGATAAAGCAGGAAATAGAGAATATAGAAAAAGAAATTGAGGAAACTCCTTATAATAAATCAACGGAAGAACATATAGGGAGGCTGAAAGCGAAGTTATCTAAATTAAAAGAAGAGCTTAAAAAACAACAAGAAGAATCAGGTGGGGGTGGTGGATATGATATACCTAAACAAGGAGATGCTACTGTATCCTTAATAGGGTTTCCAAGTGTAGGTAAATCCACTCTTCTAAATACTTTAACAAATGCTGAAAGTGAGACTGCAAGCTATTCTTTTACAACTCTTGAAGTTATTCCAGGTATGTTGGAGTATAAAGGGGCTAGGATTCAACTTTTGGATCTTCCTGGGCTTATAGAAGGAGCAAGCCATGGTAGGGGTAGGGGAAGTGAGGTATTAAGTGTTTTACGGTCTACTGATTTAATATTGGTTTTAGTTGATGTATTCGAACCTCAACAATACAAGAAACTTATGGATGAATTATATTCTAACGGTGTTCGTCCTGATAGGGATCCTCCAAATGTAAAGATAGAAAGAAAAGAAAGAGGTGGTATACAGGTAAGGAAGTCTGGATCTCTAAATAAAGAAACTGTAAAAAAGGTATGTAGAGAACATGGGTTAGTAAATGTATCAATAGTTCTTGGTGATTCAGTTACAATAGAAGAACTAAATGATGCTATAGCAGGCAATAGAGCTTATATAGATACTTTAGTTTCGGTAAATAAACTTGATATTGCAGAACAGGAACAAATAGATAATACACGTGAAGAACTTAGGAAACAGGGTGTTGAAAACGCTGTAGGTATAAGTGCAGAAGAGAAACTTGGACTTGAAACTTTAAAGGAAAGAATCTATGATTCTCTTAATTTAATTAAAATATATTTAAAGCCAAGAGGAAAAGACAAAAAAGATCCTATGATTATAAAGGAAGAATCAACTGTTGAAGATGTGGCAAAAAAAATACATAGTAATATGGATATACGTAATGCTAGAGTTTGGGGAAAAAGCGTTAAACATAATGGCCAACAGGTAGGAAAAACACACGAGCTAAAAGAAGAAGATGAATTAACCATTATATTCAGTTAAATAAACTAGCTTTATATTTTATATCCTGAAAGAATTTCTTCTAATCAAAAGATATACTGTAATTATTCCTATAAGCAATGGTTGACAAATTTTTTCTTAATTTATTTTTTTGCTTCTTTAACGAATTTTTTTACAAGTTTTTTATCTTTTCTATTATTTTTTTCCACTCCACTTGATACATCTACTGCGTATGGTGAAGTTTTTTCAATCGCTCTTTTTACGTTATCTGGGGATAGACCACCTGCTAGAATTACTGGCTTTTCTGTTTTTTTAATTATCTTTGATGTTTTCTCCCAGTTATGCTTTTTTCCTGTACCTCCCGCTCCTCTTTCGTCTGAACTATCTATAAGCAATGAGTCTACTTTGTCTTCAAATTTTTTAGCTTCCTCTATAGAAGGTTCAATTTTTCTTATGATTTTATTTTCAATTCTTTCACTTAGTTTTCCAACTTCACTTGGAGAAAGACCAGCGTGTATTTGGACAATATCTGGGGAGGTTTTCTCTATCATGCTTTCTATTTCTTCAACACTTGAAGGCATGGATACTAAAACTGTAGAAACAAATGGAGGTGTTTGATTTTTTAGAGTTTTAATTTTTTTAACAGACAGATTTCTATGTGTCTTTATTGGAACATTTACGAAACCTATAGCATCAGCACCTGCTTTAACAGCAATGGATATATCTTTCTTATTTTTTATACCACAAATTTTTACACGCATCTTTTATTTATATATAGGTAGCTACGATGATTTTATGCTAAATAACTTATTGGGTTGTTTGTAGTTGTTCTAGTTTTTTTATTGTATCCCCTCTTTCTATGGCTTTCTTTGCTTTTTTCACTCCATCTTCTATGGTTTTAGCTTTGTTTGATATATATAGGGCTGCTCCTGTGTTGGCTAGTACTATATCTCTTTTAGGTCCTTTTTCTTCTCCTTTGAAGATTTTTTCAAGTATTTCTGCGTTTTCTTTAGGGCTACCTCCTTTAACTTTTTTTATATCATTTCTATTTAGGCCTATCTCTTCTGGTTTTATTGTATATTTTTCTATTTCTCCATTTCTTAGTTCTGCTATTTTTGTTTCTCCGTGTAGAGCTATTTCATCTATTCCTGATCCATGTACTACTAGTGCATTTTTATCCATTATCTTTAGAACTTGGGATATAGTCCTTACTAGTTCTTCTGAGTATACTCCAATTAATAGTGTATCAGCATCTGCTGGGTTTGTTAGAGGGCCTAGTATATTGAATATAGTTCTTATACCTAGTTCTTGACGAGGTTCTATTACTCGTTCCATGGCTGGATGGAATACTGGAGCTAACATGAAACCTATTCCTATTTTTTCTATTGTGTCTTCAACTTCTGGGGGATCTGCTCCTATTTTTATACCGAGTTGTTCTAGTACGTCAGCACTTCCTGTTTTTGATGATACCGAATAGTTACCGTGTTTGGCTACATTAAGGCCTGTAGAAGCAGCTACTATCGATGAAGCAGTTGAAACATTTATTGTATCATATTTATCCCCTCCTGTACCAACAATATCTATTATATTTTCTACATCTGGAGAAATAGATCTTGCTTTCTTTTTCATTCCTTTTGCGAAACCAGCTATTTCTCCGTCAGTCTCGCCTTTAACCCTTAAACCGGTTAATATACCCCCTATCTGGGCGTCTGTAGCTTTTTCGAAGATCTCTACAGACACTTTTTTAGCTTCTTCTATATCTAGACTTTCCCCTCTAGCCACTTTCTCTATATAATCCATATTAAACCTATTACTCCTTAACATAGAGGAGATCCGGTAACACTTAAGATTTCTTTTACACAGATTATACTATCTATCTTACATCTTTAGCGTATTGTGGACCTCACCAATAGGCCAATTTAATTAGGTTTCATTGTATAGTATTTCCACATATGCATCCGAAGGTAGAGAAGGTACTTGATAAGACAGAAAAAAGAGCTAAGAATGCTGAACAAAACATAGATAGCGTAGATGGGAGAGGGTTTATAGAAGCCATAGAAGATAAAAAACTGGATGGATTATATCCTATAATAGGAGAAGTAAAACCCACCTCGCCTACTACAGATGGTGTAGTTGACAGGGACCCCATAGCCGTTGCTAACGAAATAGTTTCTTCTGGAGCTGTTGCTCTATCTGTTCTTACTGAGCCAACATTTTTTGGCGGATCTATAGATAATCTTAAAAGAATTAGGTCTTCTGTTGACGTCCCTATATTACGAAAAGATTTTATTGTAAATGAAAAACAGCTATATGAAGTTGAATCTGATTCTATATTACTTATAGCAGCGTTTATTGAAGACCTAGAAAAAATGGTTGATAAAGCTTTTTCTATAGGTTTTGAACCATTAGTTGAAGTTCATACTGAAGAAGAGCTAGAAACAGCTCTTGAAACTAAAGCTAGATTGGTAGGTGTTAACAATAGAAATCTTAAAAAATTAGATGTAGATTTAACTGTTTCTGAAAACCTTATACCTAAAATACCTAATAACAAAACAGCTATAGCTGAAAGTGGCATATCTAGTATAAAGGATGCAAAAAAGATGTTTGATGCTGGAGCTGATGCGTTATTAGTAGGAACTTCTATAATGCAAGATCCGAAAAGAAAAACAAGGGAACTGGTGAATTTAGAATAAATATATGGTAAAAGGAAAGTTTGAACGCTACGGAGGGCAGTTTGTTCCAGAAGTGTTAATGCCTGCTATAGAAGAACTTGAAAAAGCATATGAGAGTTTAGATAATGGTTTCTGGGATGATTTTAATAAAAAGCTTGGCTCTCATGGAAGACCAACTCCATTATATTATGCTGAAAATTTGAGCGAATACTTAGGAACAAAAATATATCTTAAACGAGAAGATCTTCTCCATGGAGGAGCGCATAAGTTAAATAATGCATTAGGCCAAGTATTGTTAGCACAAAAAATGGGTAAAAGTAGGATTATAGCTGAAACTGGAGCTGGCCAACATGGAACAGCTACAGCTATGGCTGCTGCTTCTCTTGGTGTTGATTGTGAAATATATATGGGTGAAAAAGATGTAGAGAGACAAAGATCTAATGTTTTTAGAATGCGTTTACTTGGATCTAAAGTTAACCCCGTTTCATCAGGTACTAAAACATTAAAAGATGCTATCAATGAAACTCTTAGAGACTGGGCAACTAACGTAGAAGACACTCATTATGTTATAGGTAGTGTTGTAGGCCCTCATCCGTATCCTTCATTAGTACGTGATTTCCAAAGTGTGATAGGTAAAGAAATAAAAAACCAGGCATTAAAAGCTGAGGGAAGACTGCCAGATGCGATAGTTGCATGTGCAGGTGGTGGATCAAATACTATGGGTGCTTTTGATGAATTTATTGAGGAAGATGTTGATTTGTATCCAGTTGAAGCAGGGGGATCTTCTTTAGAACTTACAGATAAAGCCCCTAATTCCGCATCTCTTAATATAGGTACTGATGGAATACTCCATGGTGCATTGACTAAAATATTACAGGATAAAGACGGTCAAATATTAGAAAGTGAATCTATCGCTCCAGGACTAGATTATTCTGGTGTAGGACCAGAGCTTGCTTATCTATATGAAAATGATAGAATAAAGCCAAGGACAGCGAATAATGATGAAGCAATAGAAGGATTTCGTTTGTTAAGTGAGAAAGAGGGAATAATTCCTGCATTAGAACCAAGCCATGCTATTGGATTTTTAAACAAAAAAGCTAAACATGATGAAATAGGAAATATAGGAGACTTTATTGTGTTAAATCTATCAGGACGTGGTGATAAGGATCTAGAAACAGTTATGGAAAAACTTGACTTGAACTAAATATGATTGAATTTCCTAATGAACCTGCTTTGATCCCCTATATTACAGCTGGTTATCCCTCAATTGATTCTTTAGAAACTACAATAAACTCACTAGAAAGAGGTGGAGCTGATATAGTAGAACTAGGTCTTCCATTTAGTGAACCTATAGCTGATGGCCCTACTATACAAAAAGCAATAGCAAGATCTCTATCTAATGGAATGACTTCAGACATATTTTTTAGAAAACTAAAAAACATGGATCTAGACATTCCTTTAGTTGTTATGACATATTATAATCTTATATTTCATAGAGGACTAGAAAAATTTGTTAAAGACTGTGATAAATCTGGAATAGAGGGTATTATAGTTCCAGATCTACCAGTGGAAGAAGCTAACAAACTGAAAAATGTATGTGATTCTTTTAACATAGATCTTATATTTATTGTTTCTCCTACAACAACAGGATCAAGATTTAAAAAAATTAAGAAGAAATGTTCAGGATTTCTCTATATACAAGCTAGATTAGGTACAACAGGAGCTAGAGAAAATCTATCCAATACAATTTTCACATCATTAAAGAGATTCAATACAAAAACACCAAAAGCAGTAGGATTTGGAATATCAAAAGAACAACATGCAACAGATGTAATTAAAGCAGGAGCTGATGGAGTTGTAGCAGGCAGCATATTTATAGATCTAATAGAATCAGACATAAGAGAAACTAAAAAAGAATACAAAAATATTAAACAAGATAAAACAAATATTGGACAAAAACAAAAACAGAATAATAAATCAAAAAACCAACAACAGTCCTGGCCTAATAAAATAGAGGATAAAGCTAAAGAACTAAAAAAAGGAGCGTTAAAAGGAAGAGACAGAAACTAAAACAAGTATAGAATTCACTAAATCTAAACCTCCATTTATAAAAAATATAGGATATTCTAAGATTAAAAAAAGCGAACCAGTATGCGTGGATAGTTCAAACCTGATGTCTCTGGCATATTTATATAACTAATATTTTTTAGTATAATTTCTAGAAAAATAGATCCCAGTTGTTTTTGGTATTTAGTTTTATTTTACTATATATGGTAGAAACAACTGTTTGTGAAATATGTGGTGAAAAGATAGTTATGGAGCCTGAAAATGCTCAGGCTCACAGAGGTGGTAGCATACAGAAACTAGGTGTTGTCTCCTATGAAGATGGTGAGCCTAAATATGTCTGTAGAGAACACCTTTCCTTATAGGGTTTTAGGTAACTGATACTAGAAAACAGGGAAGTCCTGTCCTCCAGTTTGAGGATGTTACATAATGGAAAAGCACTTATACCTCCAAAATTAAGATTTCATCCAGATTTTTATTATTTATATGTATTTGGTTTTCACAAACTAATATTATGTAGTAGATAGTAGTTCACAAGAGAGAACCTAATCTAATTGTGGGTTTGTACGATATCAATTGAGATCTCTCCGTTTTAGGGGAAGGGATGTATAGACATTTCTTATATTTTTGTGTATAGAAAGGTGGTTTATTTCAATATTGCCATGAATCCGCTACATACTAATACATCTGCTGTGGAACAGGGATGTAGTGACAATGCCCTAACCCAGTAGATTTGACCTGACTTCTGGACGCAGGACAAGTCAGCGATCGGATGGGAACCCTCCTTGACTTGCTGATATTGTAGGGTTAGTGACCCTACTGGAACCCCTCTCTCCTTTCGGGAGAGGGGGGGATGTCACTAAAGAAGAACTGATTTTTATTTCTGTTTTATGTTTGCTAAATAGGTCAACATCCAGGGCCTTTGCCGTGACAGTCAAGTTCTTGTTGTTGATTTCGGCGTTTACGAACTGTCTGTAACTAGCGGCAATAAGTTCTACAGAGCACAAATTAAAGAAAAAACAAGTAAAGGATGTTTAAATGTCAACTACCCTGCTCTGACACTCGCTTACGCTTGCATCTGAGGGTGGGGCTTGTCCGTGGGCTCCCGGTCTGCCGACGAATTGTCAGAGGGTGTGTAGTTCCCGTTTCCGTTCAGTGTCCGGACTTCAGGGCGAGTTGACCGTCGCCCAACCCCGAGGATCGTTTGAACTCGAGCACAGCTATCAACCGTTTTCCGATGTTCTTCGCCGCGTTCTAGTCTCCATCGAGTTCGTAGCCATACTTGTTGCACTTAAACCACCCCTTTCCGTCGTCGCGGTTCGTACTCGACTGGTGGCCGCACTTCGAACATGTCTGTGACGAGAACGCCGGAAGCCCTGCGCTCCTTGAGGGGGGGGTATCTACCTCGGCCGCCTCAGGTGAAACTGTGAATTCAGTTTGGACGTAGATTTGAATGCATTACTGAATATCTTTCAACGCTATAGGCTGAACACTGTCAAGCAGGGAGCATTGTAAACCTGCTAAATGAAAAAATCTGAAAGAGTTGGGAAAGATGGTTCCGATGTTGTAAGGACTTTTGAGGAAGAAAACACGGAATCACCCTTCTTCATGAAGTGAAAGCTACTCAGACTTGAGCGGAGAGGTAGAGATAGTTGACTATTAGTTGTGCAAGTTTAAAAGGCAGTTGTGCAAGTTTAAAAGGCAGTTTTTTTGATATTTCTCTTCTAAAGATATTCAATGGTAAAAGCTTATGTGTTGATTGAATGTGATACTGGTTCTGTGCAGTCTGCTGTTGGACAGATGCAGGATATGGATGAAGTAAATGAGTCTACTGCTGTAACTGGTGAATATGACATAATAGCTGAGCTTGAGGTTGAGCAGGTAGATGAACTTTTAAAAACTGTAGCGGGGAAAATACATGAAATAGGGGGTATAGGGGATACTACTACCTGTATAGCTACTTAATTATATTAGAGATTTAAGAATGGATGGATATGATGCTGTTAGAAGCTCTGTTGGAGTCCGTTTTCTTTCTAACAGGGATGTAATATTGTTAACTGGTGCGGATTCAGAGGATTTCTTAGAGAGATGTGTTTCTAACCATATTCCTAAGACGGGTGAGGAAGTCAGAGCTTTTTATTTAGATACTAATGGTAGAGTTAAAGCTGACATGAACATTTTAAACAAAAATAATGGATTATTTGTGGTTTCTAGTAAAGCTTACAGTCTAAAGGAAGAATGGGAGGAGGAAATATTTATAGATGATGTAGAAATAACAAAGAAAGATTATAGTATTATAGATATTCAGGGTCCAAAATCACCTGAAATACTTGATAGATTATCTGGAAAGGATGAATGTATAGGATATATAGAGTTTGATAGATGTGGGGATGGAGGGTACGAATTTATTAGCTTAGAAGATATACAAATAGAGGATATAGATAAATTTAGTGAAAAGGAAAGTGAAATATTAAGAGTGGAAGCTGGAATACCCAGTTTTGGAGATGAACTTAAAGGAAATATTCCCCTAGAAGCTGGATTAGAGATGTTATTAAGTTTTGATAAATGTTATCCTGGGCAGGAAATAATAACTAGAGCTGCACAGAGAGGGAATATAAATAGAAAATTAGTTGGTATAGATTTTGATGATGTTGACAAAAAAATAGAGGAGGATGTTATATTAAAACAGGACGAAGAAATTGGGGAAATAACAAGTATTGTAGATTCTCCTATGTTTGGCTGGATTGGTCTTGGATATATAGGGGAAAGTATGAGTTTGGGGACAGATATAAAAACTGAAAATGGTTTTAACGGATGTTTAGTTAATCTTCCTTTTTATGAAAGGCAGAGCTAAAGCTCCGGGATCTGCTACGGTAGTAAACGCTATAGCTACATTAAATGGTGGAGCTTTCTGTGTTGATCTATATACAGAAGCTGAGGTCGAGGTTTATGGAGAAAAAATTGAGGGATATATAGAGGATGTAGATACAGATAGTTCTCTTATAGAGCGTTCTATGGAGCTGACTTTAGATCATTTTGGTGTTGAGAAGGGAGGTAAAATATCTACTAGGACTGAAATACCACCTGCTAGTGGCCTTGGAAGTGGTAGTGCCGCAGCTAATTCAGCTGTTTTAGCTACATTAGATGCTATTGGTGAAACATTAGATCCTATAGACGCTGTTAGGATTGGAGTAGAAGCTGCTAGAGATGTAGGCGCTACTATAACTGGGGCTTTTGATGATGCTGCTGCAAGTATGTTAGGGGGTTTAGTGCTTACTGATAATAGAAGTGATAAACTTATTTCTAGGGAAGAAATCTATTGGGATGTGGCTATTTTTATCCCTGATTTTAAAGCTAAAAGTTCAGAAGTTGATGTAGAAAGAACAAGATATATGTCATCTATGGTGGATAAAGCGTTTACATTAGCTAGGGAGGGTGAATATTTTGATGCGATAACTCTAAATGGACTAGTTTATTGTGCAACATTAGGATTTAATCCTTCTCCAGCAGTAGACGCTTTAAAATATTCTGAGTGTGCTGGATTGAGTGGTACAGGGCCATGTTTTATAGTTGTTGGAAAAGAAAAAAATATAGATAAAGTGGTAGATATGTGGAGTGAAAAAGGCAGAACTATAAAAGTAAGAACAGATAATAAAGGAGCTAAAATAGATGGTAAAAAATGACAAAAAACTGTGAAGAACTTAGTAGACTTCGGGAAAAAAGAGGCCTTGAAGGTTTGAGAGATGAACTTGAGGAAGTTGATAGAAAAATAGTTAATTTAGTTGAAAAAAGACTTAAAATTGCAGATGAAATAGCTATAGCTAAAAAAGAAAAAGATTTGGATATAGAAGATGAAAAAAGAGAGAAAAAAGTAATAGAAAATGCTGTTGTACAAGCTCAAAACCTAGATATAGATGACGAAGTAATTAGAGATCTTGTATCCCATCTTATTGAAGTAAGTAAAAAGCGCCAAAGAAAAACGAATTAGAATAGTGTGTTATGGTCAATAGTCTAGAAATCTATATTTTAGGTTTTATACTTTTCTATTATTTCCCTTGCTTTATCTAATGGATTTTCTTCTGGTTTTTTTATTTCTCTTGCATTTAGATTAGATCCGTATTCTCCTATACCTATATCTCCTCTTATACTCCATTTTTTTCCAACTAATTTTTTTGATATGTCTTTTTTGATATTTTCCTCTTGATTTATTATTTCGTTTTTTGTTTTATTTAATATATTTTCAGTTATTTCATCATCTAAAATTACTATAAGCGCCCCAGTAAAATCATCAAGTACTGCTTTAGTTCTTATGTCTTTTTCTCCTTTTACTTTTCCATGTCTTTTACAACTTCCATTTTTTAGTATCCTTCCACATTCTGTACACCTAGTTATTGTTCCAGCTTCTCTAACTTCTAGTATTCTTCCTTTTACCCATACATCAAATGCTCCATCGTTTTCTATTGCTTTTGATATAGTTATTTTGGGTGGTTGAGTGGTTTCTACCTCATCTGTTTGTTCTATTTTTGTATAACTATCAATATTTAGCTCTGGCAGTCCTTTGAATTCATTTATATAAGCGTTTTTTATTTTGTAGCTTTTTTCTTCTTTTAGATTATTGTCCCAATCTGTAAAATGGATTCTTCCAGAATGATCACTTAGTATACCTGAAGAAATCATCTTTCTTGTGTTATTGAATTCTATTTCTTTCTCATTTAATTCAATAACTTTAGCTTTTATTTCTATTGCTCTATCTCCAATTTCAAGTTCTTTAATAGATAGATCTTTTTTTTCAATATCTTTTTCTATATTGGTTGAAGATATATTTGTAGATTCTCCAAGACTTAATTCTATTTTCTCATTCCTTTCCTGTACTCTACCTCTAGTTATCTTTATTTCATCATTTTCATTGATTCTTTTTTCCCAGTCTATAAACCCAATTCTTGATGTTTCATCTGCTAAAACTCCTTCTATTATTTCTTGACTACCTATTTTTCTTTTTCCAGCTCGTACAACTTTACCCTCTATTTCTACTAGTTTATCTTTTAAGCTTGATAGATCTTCTATTTTTGTTTGTTTGGTGTCGTTTTCTAGATTTTTAGACGAAAGAGACCTTCTTACTGTTTTTTCTGCCTGTTTTAGTGGTACATTATAATCTAGCAGATTCTTAAGTTTTTCCTCAACTTTTGATTTAGGTATCTCTAAGTCATCCGATATTTTTTTTGATTTTTTTTCTATTTCTTCTATTGTTATATCTTGGTTTTTATCGGATGGTTCATTTGTCTCTTGGTTTTTATCGGATGTATTGTTTTTTTCTCTGGCCATTATCTCAGAAAGACTCCCTCTGTTTTTAAAATTATGGCTCTAAAAAACTACATGTCAAGAGAACTCTTTGATAGAGCATTAGAAGTAATGCCTGGTGGAGTTTCATCTCCAGTCCGAAGTATTTCTCCATATCCATTTTTTATAGATAAGGGAGATGGGGCATATCTCATTGGTGAGGAAGGAAGAAATTATATTGATTATTGTATGGGATATGGTCCATTATTACTTGGGCATGGGTTTCCTGGGGTAGTTGAATCGGATATAAAAAGCCAGTTTTCTAATGGTAATCTTTATGGAACACCTACTAGGATAGAAGTAGAATTTGCTGAATTTATAGCTAATAATGTATCATCTATAGAAAAATTAAGGTTTGTTAATACTGGTACTGAAGCTACAATGTCTGTTTTAAGGACTGCTAGAGGGTTCACAGGTAAAAATAAAATAGTTAAAATAAAAGGAGGGTTTCATGGATCCTATGATCCTTTATTAGTTGAAGCAGGAAGTGGAGCATTTGGAAAACCTGACTCAGACGGTGTTCCAAGATCTTTTACACAACATACAATACAAGTACCTTTTAATGATATAGAAGCTATGGAAGAAGCCACTCAAGGAGAAGATATCGCAGCTGTTATATTAGAGCCTATAATGGCTAATTCTGGGCCTATTCTTCCAGAAAAAGAATATCTAAAAGAAGTTAGAAAGATAACAAATAATAATGATGTTTTATTGATATTTGATGAAGTAGTTACAGGTTTCAGGCTAGGTTTAGGAGGGGCTCAGAAATATTACGGGGTTGAACCTGATCTTACAACCTTGGGTAAAATAACTGGAGCAGGATTCCCCATTGGTGTTTTTGGAGGTAAAAGGGAAATAATGGATGTTGTTGCCCCTTCTGGAGATGTATATCAAGCAGGTACCTTTAGTGGTAATCCAATAACTATGACTGCAGGGTATTCTACACTTCAGTTTATAGAAAGGGAAAATGTTATATCTAAAACAAAAAAATTAGGAAAAAAGCTAAGAAAAGGAATTAAAGATATTATAAGTGATAAAAGACCTCAATATTCAGTTTCAGGTTCACATAGCTTTTTTAAACTATTTTTCTCACAAGATGGTTCAACCCCAAAAAACTATACTGAAGCAAAAAAATGTGATTCAGAAAGATGGAAACGGATTTTCTGGGATTCTATGAAACAACAAGGAGTCTTTTTACCTCCATCACAGTATGAGACAAATTTTGTTTCATATTCACATACTGAAAAACACATAGAAGACACCCTTGAAGCATACAAGGAATCTATCTAAAAATACTAGTATACTGTATGAAAATTGGAACACGTGGAAGTAAACTTGCACTAGAACAGGCAAACAGGGTAAAAGAGAAATTATCAGATATAGGTGTTGAATCTAGCCATAAAGTTATAGAGACAGCTGGAGACAGATTTAAGGGAAGTATACAAGACACAGGTAAAAAGGGAGTTTTTGTTAGGGAAATAGATAAAGCCGTACTGAACGGAGATGTTGACTTAGCGGTTCATTCTATGAAAGATATGCCTTCACAGCTACACAGTAATCTTGAGATATCTTCAGTTCCAGAAAGAGTTTCACCATATGATGTACTGGTTACAGAATCTAAAAAAAATATACATGACATGGATGAGGAATCAATTATAGGAACATCTAGTGCAAGGAGGAAAGCTCAAATCTTAAAACAAGAAGAAAACATAAAAGTAGGAAATATAAGAGGTAACATAGATACAAGGATTGAAAAATTAAAAAATAGCCAATATGATGGTTTAGTTCTTGCAAAAGCGGGTTTAGAAAGGTTATCGATAGATATCAACTATACTATACTACCATGTCCTCCTTTTGTACCAAGCCCTAACCAGGGAGCTATTGCTGTTATAGCGAAAAAAGGAACTAAAGCTTCTGATACGTTAGAGAAAATAGATTCGAAAACTGCTAGACTTGAGACTTCTATAGAAAGAAAAATATTAGAAAAAATAGGTGGGGGTTGTTCTTCACCGCTTGGAATTTATGCACAGTATAGAAATAAAACAAAAGACATTGAGCTAGTAGTACAGGCTCTATCTTTAGATAGGGACAAAGAGTTAAGAATACAAAAAACCATTAAGAACGAGAAGGAAGCAGAAAAAATAGCTGATAAACTCATTAAAGATGGAGTACGTGAACTCATCTGAACTAAAAATATACTAAACGAATAATATATGTCATCATTATTTAACTTTAGGCTATTTTAGAAATTATATATAAAATAGTGGAGTTTTAGGTTTTTGATATTTGTAGTTATTATATAATCTATGAAGGTTGCTATATTTCGCCCAAAAACCAAAGAAAAAGAAAGTAAAAAGATTTTGGATTCTTTAGGGTTTGATGTATTAAGTGATCCCTTACTTGAATTTATACCGACTGAAAATACACCTTTAGAAACTGCTGATTATTTTATCTTTACTAGTACTACTGGCATAGAAGTCTTATATAAATTAGATATAGATTTTAAAGTATTTAATTCTGGTATTGTATGTGCTATAGGCCCTAAGACTAGAGATGCTCTAGAAGATAAAAATATAGATGTTGATGTTGTACCTAATGAATATTCAAGTACTGGATTAGTGGAAACACTCAAAGATAGAATAAAAGAAAAAAAAATAGAGATAGCAAGAAGTGACCATGGATCAATAGAACTTTTAAGAGGGTTAAACAACGCAGGTGGATTTGTACATGAAACTGTTTTATATAAAATTGAAAAACCTGAAATGGGGGGTAAGAAAACTATAGATGCTTTATTAGATGATAAATTAGATGCAGCTCTTTTCACCTCTTCTCTAATGGTTGAACATTTTTTAGAAGCCTCTACACAATATTCAAAAAAGGATAAAGTATTAGAATCTCTTTCAAACTGTAAAATAGGCTGTATAGGTAAAAGAACTAAAGATACTGCAGAATCCTATGGAATAACTGTTGACTATATACCAAAAAAAGAAACTTTCGAAGATTTAGTAAATCCACTTACTTCTTATCTTAATTGAAACTAGTCAAAGCTTCTTTTTAGAAAAATACTACTAAGGAAACTATAAGTAGGAGGTTGTAAGGAGGCTTGTAGGACCCCCTTCTTTAGGTGGGGGGGTACACGGACCTCCTTACAAATACAACAAAGAGGGAATACGTAAGTTTTCTATACCAATATGTTAGAATATGGAGCAAACACTTAGGCAGAACCTACGGGGCTTGGATTCGACGGAATATGAAATCCTTTGTAGTATCTGCCATCTGTCTAAGAATCTCTACAACAAGTCTCTGTATGAGGTACGACAGCACTTCTTCAAAAACGGTGAATACCTTGATTACTACGACACGTATCCAAAACTCAAGGACAACGAGAACTACGAACTTCTCAACTCACAGATGGTACAGCAAACCATAAAACATGTAGATAGAGCCTTCAAACCCTTCTTCCGACTTGCCGAGAAAAAACAGGAGGGCAAGTACAACTCCGAGATAAGTATCCCACACTACCTCGATAAGGACGGTTTCTACCAGTTAACATATCCATCACAAGCATTTCAGGTCAAGGACGAACATACGTATTGGGGTACCCAAAGACTTCAGAGAGGAGTTTGGATACGACCAGAAAGAAATCAAGATACCGTTCACCTACGACTAAGTTACTGACGAGAACGCCAAAGAGCTACAGATAATACCCAAGGCTGGTGCTCAGTATTTCGAGTACCGCATTTGTCTACGAGAAGGAGAAACAGCCTGTAGAAACTGATGAAGACACTTTTCTCGCCATAGACCTTGGTGTGGATAACCTTGCATCCTGTGTTGACCATCTTGGACGCTCATATATATTGTGTGGGCGTAGACTAAAATCTCTAAACAGATGGTACAACAGGGAGATAGTAAGGTTACAGAGTATAAAAGATAAGCAAGGGATAGAAGATAACACACAGAAGATAAACAGGTTGTTTAGAGATAGAAAGAACCGCATACATGCCTACCTAGATAAGGCATCGTAAAATCGTTGACTACTGCAGTGAAAACAGGGTAGAGAAGGTGTTAGTCGGAGACGGTAAAGGGTGGAAGCAAGAAGCGGATCTAGGAGATAGGACGAATCAGAACTTCGTAGGTATACCGTTTGGCACGTTCGAACAGAAGTTAAAGCACAAGCTCGAACTCCACGAGATAGAGTTTGAGCTAGGGGCCTGAAAGCCATACCTCCAAATGCAGTTTCTTGGACGATGAGGACGTAGGACATCATGACGAGTACAAGGGTAGTCGTATAGAGCGTGGACTGTTCAAGAGTAGTGATGGAGAGTTGATTAACGCTGACATGAATGGTGCGTGTAACATAGCCAAGAAATACACAAGTAAGCCAAATTCTTCGTTGTTCGTCAACGGAGAGGATAGTCTAGAGCGTGTTGTGACTGCGCCACAGAGAATAAGTCCCTCCACTTAGTGGAATTTGAGGAAAACTTCTCTGGAAGCTTCTCCCTTCAGATCAGGGAGGATGTCACATTTATGTAGAATAATTTTACTTTTATCTTAGTTGTGGTTAATTGTGGATAACTGAGGATAAACTTATTTTATAGTTAAATATTTCAAGATGCTTGTTCTACTGCTTCTTGTATTTCTTCTATATCAGGTAGAACAGAAGGATCGTCTGAAATCCATTTATATGTGATATCTCCGCTATTGTCTATTACAAAAACACTCCTTTTAGCTACTGGACCTACATCTACACCTACTATTTCGCCTAACACTTCTTTTCCCATAACTACATCATAATCTTTTATTACTTCCTTATTAGAGTCGCTTAAAAGAGGGAAGTTCAAATCGTTCTTTTCTGCAAACTCATTTAGAGAAAATACTCCATCCACACTGATTCCAAATATCTGAGCATCTAGTTCTTCAAAGGTGGAGAGACTGTCTCTGAACTCACACATTTCATCTCTACATCCTCCTGTAAATGCAGCCGGGAAAAAAGCAAGTACTATAGGGCCTTCGCCTATTGAATCCTCAAGTGAAAACTCGCTAAAATCTTCATTTTTAGTTTTTGGTAGACTGAAATTTGGTGCTTTTTGATTTTTTTGTACCATATTTAATACTAACATGTCGTGAAGTTTTAGTAAATTTCGATACAAACAATACTTTAGATGCATGATCTTATAACTGTAGGTGGAGGTCCCGCTGGCTGTTATCTCTCAGCCGAAGCATCTAAGAAAGGAATGGATGTGCTTTTATTAGAAAAAAGTGATATAGGACAACCTTTAGCATGTTCCGGACATGTCTCTAAAGAACTATGGAAGTTTCTACCTTCTGGATTTAAAGATCTTATACAAAATGAAATTAGAGGAGCTAGATTCCATGTAGATGATAAAACATATAAATTTTATAAGGGTGAAACTGTCTCCTATGCTATTGATAGAATAGGGCTAGATAAAAAACTAGCTAGATATTCAAGAAACCAAGGAACAGAAATAAGAGAAAAAAATGAAGCTGTTGGGTTGAATGTGGAAAAAAACAATGTAGTGTTACGTTCTACAGAGGGAAAGTTCAAATCGAAAATTCTAGCGGGATGTGATGGTCCTAGGTCCTTTATAAGACGTAATCTTGGTATTGAGGACCCTGACTATATGTTTCAGGGTATACTTGGATATTCTAATATAGGTGGAGGGGATGATTTTGTAGATGTTTACCTTGATATACCTGGTTTTTTTGGGTGGAGAATACCGAGGGAAGATTCAGTAGAGTATGGTGCCGCGGCTTCAAAACATATAAGGAAACGGTTTGAGAAGATTGTTGCTGTTAAAGCATCTGAAAAAGAAAACATAGAGAAAGATAAGTTTATGGATGATATAGAACTCCATGCAGGTATAATACCTATAGGCCCTCCTGATAAAACAGTAAAAGATAGGGTTTTTTTGGTGGGTGATGCTGCTGGCCAAACTAAACCATTTACTGGTGGTGGATTAGTTTATGGTATGTCTGCTGGAAAGATAGCTGCTAAAACTATAGATCCTAATAATCCTTTAACTCTTAATAAATATGAAGAAAAATGGAGGGATGAGCTAGGGCAGGAAATATATCTTGGTAATATAATAAAAAAATGTTATAATCTCCCTTCGTTTTTACAGAAGTTGGGTCTTTTTTCTTTTGAAGGAAAAATAAATGTACATATGGATAGACCTTCAACCCTCTTAAATACTAAAACTCTTAAGAAAATTTTATCAAATTTTTTTAATCCTCGATAAAATAAAATCCATATTTTGGTCTATATTGATATATTATAAAGAATATATGTAATTATTTTTTCTTTTTGGTTAAAATGTTGTATTGTGCTTAGTTTTAGTGTGTCTTGATTTATTTTGTTTCTGTGTGACGATTTTCCCAAAGTTTTTTTATTGGTATAAATTGCATTTCGCTATATGAAAGATGGTAATATTGGGAAATATGATCGTTTTAAAAAGATGGAAAAAGAGGAATATCAAGATGTTAACGAGTTTCTAAGGGAAAAAACCTATATTACTGCAAGAGAATGGGCTATAGCTCGTTTATGTTCGGATTTTAAAACTGAAACCGGTATAGAAATGAAAAAGATAGGAAAAAACCTTCCTGATTTAGTTCCCTTCATGGAAGACAAATATACACCTCAAGCTGTAAATCAAGCAAGAACTTCCTTTATAGATAAAGTTAAAAAATCTGGAGCCACCTTTTTTTATGGTTCTATATCTGGCTTTTTCAATTCTGAACAATTAAATAAAACTATAAAACATTCAGTTGAAACTGCAAAATTTCTAATAGAAGTTGAAGGTGATAATATAGAAGAAAAACAAAGAAAACACACCGAAGACAAGATAGGAAATGCAATGAAAAATGTTTTAGAAGCAAGTGAAAAAATACGAAACCAAGAAACTGAGGAAAGCAATATATGTCCTCATTGTGGAAATAAATTATAAACTAAAACCATCCTAGTATGGCTGTATCATAGAAATTAATTGTTTCTTATAGATATTTTATATTCTTATTACAGAATATCCAACTAATCTAATTACATCGAATCTGTAAGTTTAAAAGTAAACTATAATTAAAGAAAAATAACTATATTAATTTTAAAGATTTAAAGCTTAATCAGAGGTTTTGTGCTATTTCTTCTGCAAAATAAGTTAAAATGGAGTCCGCTCCTGATCGTTTTATCGAAACTAATGATTCCATTCTTGTATCCTGTATATCGAGCCATCCTTTTTCTCCTGCAGCTTTTAACATAGCATATTCACCTGATACATTATACGCAGTAATTGGGATATTAAACCTCTCCTGTATCTTAGATATAATATCTAAATACGGAAGTGCAGGTTTAACCATAATCATATCGGCTCCTTCTTCTATATCAAGACTTGCTTCCTTTATAGCTGAATTAATATTACTTGGATCCATTTGATAATCTCTTCTATCTCCAAAATCAGGTGAACTTTCTGCTGCATCTCTAAAAGGTCCATAAAATGAACTTGCATATTTTATGGAATATGATAGAATAGATATTTCCTCGAATCCTTTCTCATCTAATCCTTTTCTGATGGCTTTTACTTGTCCATCCATCATTCCGCTTGGAGCTACAATATCACATCCTGCTTTTGCATGTGATACTGCAATCTTTTCAAGATATGACAGAGTAGCATCATTGTCTATGGATCCATTCTCTACTATACCACAATGGCCATGGCTTGTATATTCACACATACAGACATCTGTAATTATTACTAAATCTGTTGTTTCCCTTATCCTTCTTATAGCTTTTTGTACAACACCACTTTTTGCATATGCTTTACTTCCTTTCTCATTTTTTTCTTCTGGTATGCCAAAAAGAATTATAGCAGGTATTCCTAGATCTTCTATCTCTTCAGCTTTTTGTTGTATGGAATCTATAGGATACCTATAAACACCAGGCATACTTTCAACTTCAAATGGGTTGTCTGTTGTTGCATCAACAAAAAGAGGAGCTATCAAATCCTCTTTTCTAATATGTGTTTCCGCAACCATTTCTCTGATGCCTTTTTTTCTTAATCTACGCATTCGTCTGTCAGGGAACATATATAAAGGATAGTAAATATCAAACCTAAATGAAAATTGTTTTTTAATTTTCTATAGTAAGGATTCTTCGATATAAGAGAAATACAAACTTATATCTTCTCTATTTTTATATTTATATGATAGGGATAATATTTCTGTATTTAGTAAATGAGGTAACCAACTATATATTTTGTGATGTATTAACTTCTTTTTGGTAATATTGCATATATTATTGTCGCAATAAAATTTAGCCCACCGAGAATTAGAAAAGCTTCGTTAAATAAGTTGATATCTGCCATTCCACCTACGAAAAATGATCCTGTTGATCCAATAAGAAAAAATGTAGTTCGTAAAAACCCCCAAGCCGAGCTTTGTATAGAGTTAGGAAGAACATCTATTATATATGCATTGCTTATGGGTGGTGCCCCTGATCTTACTCCGAGTAATATAGCATGAGCAAAAAGTAAAATACCGGAAGTAAAAGGTATTAATATTAATGATAAACTTCCTATAGCTGTTAAAGAAACCAACATTATTTTGTCACCAAATCTATCTGCTAAGACTCCCCCTATTATCTGAAATATAGCTCCACTCGCAAAAAATAAAGAATAAAGTAATGTAGCGTTGCTTGTTTCCATACTTTTTATTGTTATAAGATAAGTTGGAAGAAATGCTGTCATACCTTGGTATATGAAAAGCATTAAAGTAGCTGCAATTGTCCAAAGAATGACTGATTTGTTGACTAAACTAGAGATAATTGGTTTTAATGAAGGTTGTTTAGGTTGTTTATTATGTTCTGTTTTTGATAGAGGTGGGATAAAATTCCAAACAAGAAAAGATGCTAATAGGAGTGGTATAGAACTAATAAGTAGTGCAATACGCCATCCAAAAAAGGTGGATGCTTCTCCTATAAGGAATGGAAGTATTACTGCCCCAAAACTACCTGAAGCTAACATAGCCCCAAACGCTGTATTATCTTTCTGTGTTCCCGAATATATTTTAGAAACTACACTACCTCGAAGGGGTCCATAAAAACCTGTTCCGAGTCCATAAAATGCGCATCCTACTAGAAATACTATATATATCGGTGATAGACCTAATACTATAATACTTATACCTCCAAATATTAAACTGAATGTTACTATATTTCTTTCACCAAACTTATCGCCTAATAGACCGCCTGGGAACTGTGTTATAGCGTATCCTCCCCATATAGTTGTTATAGTTATACCGGCTAGTGTATTACCTATAGAGAATGTCTCTTTTATTCCAGGTAAAACTATAGGGATCGATATCCTAATACCCAGTACTAAAAACCAACCTGTAGCAACAGCTAATAAAGGTTTTATTTTATCTGGAAAATACAACACAAACCTTAATATGTTTTTGCCATCAGTACTTGTTCTTCAATTTCTTTCTCACATTCTATACAGCTTCCTTTACTTTCTTTTTGATCTATAGGGCTTCCCAACATATCTGCATCTAATCTATCTTCTATTTTTTTACCACATTCCTCAACTCCACACCATCCTATTTTAACAAAACCATCTCCTATTATTTCATCTGCCTCGTCATAGGATGCACATTTTGAAGTTCTGTTTTCTAGTCCTTCTTCAGCTTTATCTCTAACAAGATTATCTAGTTTTTTAAATTCATCTTGTACTGACTCTATAATACTGTCTGTATCAACAATTGACTTTTCACCTTTTCTGTTAACAAGTGTTATTTGGTTATTTTGAACTTCGTCTGGTCCAACTTCTATTCTTACAGGTGTTCCTTTTAGCTCCCACTTATAATACTTAGCTCCGGGGCTTTTATCAGAATAGTCTATATCAACCCGTAAACCTAATTCTTTTAAATTCTCTTTTATGTTTTGACATACGTTTTTTATTTCTTTTTCTTTTTCTTCAAATATAATAGGTATAATAGCTATTTGTGTAGGAGCAACATCACTTGGTAGAACTAAACCGTTATCGTCTCCATGTATAGATATTAAGGCGGCTATACATCTTTCACTTATACCGTACGAAGTCTGATATACATATTCTTTATCTCCATTTTTATCTTCGAAATCAACATCAAATGCACGAGAAAAATTCTGTCCAAGATTATGTGCAGTAGCTATCTGTAAAGCTCTCCCATCTGGCATAAGGGTATCTAGTGCATATGTATGTTCCGCTCCGGGGAATTTATCCCATTCCGGTCTCTCGGTAGCTACAAATGGAACACCTAAAAAATTATAAAATTTTTTATACATCTTTAATGCTTTATCTACTTGGTTTGAGGCTTCTTTAGGTGTTTTATGAGCAGTATGAGCTTCTTTGAAACTAGTTATTTCACGTAGACGAATTAGTGGACGTGTGTGTTCTGTCTCAGACCTCCATACATCAACTATTTGATATACATTTAAAGGAAGATCTGCATGGGAACGTATCCATAAATCAAACATTGTATACATTGGGGTTTCACTTGTTGGTCGAAGTGCTAGACGTTCTTCCAGCTCTCTCCTACCTCCGTGTGTTACCCAAAATACTTCATCTTCAAAACCTGCAATATGTTTTCCTTCCTTGTTCAATATTTCTTCAGGTATCAAAACAGGAAAATCAACTTCATCATGATCCTCATCAAGCAAAGACCTAAGCTTGGAATACACTTGTCGTTTAAGACTTTGTCCGAAAGGAAACCAAACATAAACTCCCTTAGCAGGATATCTAACATCCATTATCTCAGCTTGAAATAAGATCTCATTATACCATTCACTAAATTCCTCTTTGGGGGGAAGTTTATCTGCCATTAACTCGAATTAGCCCTAGCAATTCTTAAGATTTTAAAAGAAAAGTTATTAGAACAGTTTAGTAAAAAACTAAAACCCGATTTTTAACCCTCCAAATTTATCATTTTAAAATAACCAAACATTTTATCTATTTTTTTAGTATATTATTTTTTTTATTCAATCACGGTTTTTAATCCAATTGTGGAATTTTTCTTGTAGTTCTTTATCACCCTTGTAGGCTTTTCCACCTTCGTTAAAAAACCAATATTCAAACATAGATTCATGTTTGTCACATAGAAGAACCTCTGAAGTTGGCTCACCATATACTACTGTGGCTTTTTCCCATGCATCCCATCCTTCTTCAGGGTTTTCAAGCATACATACATGGCATGCATTCCCTATTATCTCGGATAGACGAACAATCCTAACTTTGTCTTCTTCTGATATTTCTTCAAGAGCTTTAAGTTCTCCATTTTCATTTAATACATCTTGTGTATCAAACTTCCATCCTCTAAGCCCAATACAGATTTTATCTTTATTATCTTTTGAATCCAATGTTATAGCTAGCAATACTGTTTTATACCTTGAAAGGTTATCGAGTTCTAATTATTACTATTAAATGTAGGAAACAATATTAGTTTGTATTTAATTTATATTCTTTTTTTGTATATAGTAGTTTGAAGAATTGAATAGAAAAAGGGAAAAAGAATGAGGAAACAATAGTATTATGGGTGTTGAAGGGGCTCATGGGCCTCTCTTATTTGTTATTGGTATCACCATAGGTATACTTGGGGTTTTATTTTCTTCCTTACCTATTTTTTTATCTTTTATTATAGCTGTAGTGTTTTTTTATTTAGGAATAGGTTTTTATTCTCGTAAGGAGAAAAGACAGTCAGAAAATATATCTTATATTGTTCTATCTATAACTGCTTTTGGTTCTTTAATCGGATTTGGAGTTTCTGATAGCATATCTAAATTAGTTTTTGGGGCGGTTTTTCTTTATTCTCTTATAGCTATTTTTATACTAAACAATGAAATCCACAGCTAAAGCTCATCCCATACAGGGAATAATTAAGTATCATGGATATAAAGGACAAGACAGGATTCCTTACCATGATTCGATCTCTGTATGTACTGCACCGGCTAGAAGTGTGACTACAGTAGAGTTTGGGTATAATGAGGATTCATGTATAGTTGATGATGTAGAATTAGGCGGTAAAGGAAAAAAAAGAGTAGTTAAGATATTAGATAAAATACGTGGACTTTCTGGAATAACTGATGGTGCTCGTGTAGTATCTGAAAACATAGTTCAATCTGGAGTTGGCCTTGGATCCTCTTCTAGTGGATTCGCAGCTCTTGCTCTTGCTGGATGTAAGGCAGCTGAGGTTTCCTTAGATCTAGAAGAGATATCAGGTATAGCTAGGTTGGGGGCTTCATCTGCGGCTAGAAGTATAACTGGAGGTTTTTCACTTCTAGACTGTGATACAGGGAGATCTAGGAGACTTGAGGATGGATTTGAAGATCTAAGGTTTATTGGGTGTTTGATAGATAAAACAACTGAAACGGATAAAGCACATAAAGAAGCTCCTAACTCTCCGTTTTTTGATTCACGTGTTAAATATATAAAGGATATAGTCCAGAAAGCTGAAAATTCTATTCATAAAGGAGATTTTGATAAGTCATTCTCATTAGCTGAAAAGGATTCTCTTTCATTGCTTGCTGTAACAATGACTGGGCCTAAAGGTTGGGTATATTGGGGGCCTGAAACTATAAAACTCCTTAATCTGGCAAGAGAACTTAGATCAGAAGAAGATATTCCTGTTTATTTCTCGGCTGATACTGGAGCGAGTGCTTATCTGAATACTACTAAAGAGTATTCTGATGTTGTTAAAAATAAAGTAGAAGACCTAGGTATTCAAACAGAGACATGGGGGTTAGGTGGTGAGGCTAGACTGATAGATAACCATCTTTTTTAGGTATTATGTGTACTATTGTGTTAGCTCATAATGTATTTAAAAAAGAAATTTTAGCTAGTAATAGAGATGAAAAATATAAAAGAGAATTTGCTTCTCCAAAAAAAATAAAACCTAAAGGTAGAGATGAAGATTTTTGGATTATAGCACCAAAAGACAATCTTAAAGGAGGTACTTGGGCAGGTTTTAATTCTGAAGGAATACTTGTAGCTATAGCTAATCTGTCATCTCCAAAAATACAAGATAAAAATAAAAAAAGATCTAGAGGACTTCTATGTCTAGATATGTTATCACTTCAGGATATAGAGGATATTAAACAAAAAATAAGAGAAGAAATACAAAATAATAAATATGAAGGCTTTAATCTTCTTATATCTTCGAAAAAACAAAGTTTTGTCGCAGTTAATAGTTCTTCTTTTAGAATAGTAAACTTAGATTCTGGTGTGCATGTATTTACGAATTCTATTCCTGATGATATTGATGAGAAGGCGAAAAGTATAAAACAAAACCTACCTAAACATGCTTTCTATGATTCTGGTAGTTGGATAGAGGAGATGAAAAAACTTCTTTCTAAACATAGACCTGAAATATGTGTTCATAGAGAAAATGAAGGAACTACTTCTTCAAGTATAATTTCAGTTAATCCTTTAGATATCTCTGACTCTAGTTATCTATTCGTAGATGGAAAACCTTGTGAAAATAGCTATAGTGAAGTTTTTTGATATACTTTACCCATTTTTTATATGGCTCTTAGGGTAGTTGTCTTTTTTTCTGGTGGAGCAAGTGGTCTACGTTATTTATTCGAGGAGGACTCTAATTATGGGGAAAAATATAAAATAGTAGGTGGATTTACTGGTTCTCCAGGATGTAAAGGGGAGAAATTCGCTCGAAATATAGGTATAGATGTAAAAACTAATGATATAGAGGAGTTCTATGGTGATACACCTGTCTCAGATTTAAAACTGAGAAAAAAATATGATAGAAAAACATTAGACTTAATAGATGAATTCGATCCAGATTTAATTCTTTTATCAGGTTATATGTGGATTCTGACAAAACCAATAATAGAAAAGTATAGAATAATAAATGTACATCCAGCTGATCTAAGAGTAAAAAAAGACAATAAAAGATTATATACTGGTAAAAATCCAGTATATGATGCTATACTAAATGGGGAAAATCAAACGCATTCTTCTATTCATTTTGTAAAGAACGAGGTAGATGAAGGACCTTTATTTGTAGTATCACCAGGATTTAATATACATGAAAAATTAGTAGATGTTCTTTTAGAAAAAAATAAGAAAGAAAAATTAAAGAAATATTCTGAAGCCCACCAAGAATGGATGAAATGGGGGGGTGATGGTCCAGCTATCTCTAAAGCTATAGAACTTCTAGCTGAAAAAAATATAGAAGTAAAAGAGGGAGATGTATATATTGAAGGAGAGAAAGGACCGTATCTAATGTAATACAATATGTTTTTAGTTTAATCAGGCAAGCATTGAACAAGCTCTACAGACTTCTCCTGTAGTAGGTTCTCCACATTTTCCACATTCATTTAATTTAGTTTTTGAGGTCTCTATTTGTTCAGCCATTCTTTCATATCCATTTATTATGGAATGTCTAGTTCCTGGATGATTTCTTTCATATTCTAAGAGGAAATCTCTTATTTCACTTCGTTTTCCTGCTGCATTAGGACATTCTTCTGAGTGATATGGTAGATCTTTTAGATGTGCATATATGGCTACTTCTTTTTCTGGTATGTCTCTTAGTGGTTTAGCACGCCTTATGAAGTTTTCTTTGTTTGATCTGTCTTTTTTAGATAATGAGGCTCTATAGTGTTTTTCCATTCCGTCTATATCACCTTCAAGAAAATTCATAAGAGCAGTCTGTGCAACATCATCTAGGTTATGGCCTAAAAGTAGCTTTGTAGCCTCAAGCTGTTTTGCATGTTTGTTTATAGCATTTCTTCGTAGTATACCACAAAGTGTACATAGATTCCCTTCATGGTCGATCTCGTTTTCTGCTCTATCTACAGTTGTTCCAAATTCTTGTTTAAATTGTACTATTTCATGTCTTACATCTAGTTTTTCAGTTAGTTTCTCAGCTTTCTCTACTGCTTTATTTCTATAATCTTCTATCCCTTCATTTAGTGTTAGAGCTATTATTTTAACCCTTGGATCTTTCTCAAATGACCGTTCTATAATATCTAATAATACAGATGAATCTTTACCTCCACTTAGACCTACTACCCATCTTTCACTTTCTTCAAGAAGAGATTCTTTTCTTATCCTTCTTTTAACTCTTTTTTCAATACTTCTATAAAGATGATTTTCACATAGGTGAACTCCCCTATATGGCTGTTTTACAACAGCTTGTTTTCCACATTTTGAACAGTTCATTTTTCTTTATTATTTTTATTTTCTAACTAGATATAAACTAAACTTATTAATGTTACCTTAAATTAAAAGGTAATTTATTTCTAGGTTCTTGTCGTAATCTCTATAATAGAAAATAAGATGAACATTAAAATGTATTTGTTATATTTATCATGAAAAACAGTTTTGATTTTGAACTTGATAGAGTTGTTGGGGAGATACAAAATAGAGAGGTAGAAATAGTAGGTCTTCAATTTCCTGAAGGTCTAAAAAGGTATGCTGCAGAAGTAGTTAGTAGGTTAGAGGAAAACTCTGGGGCTCAATTTTATGTTTCTGGAAAGCCTTGTTTTGGTGCCTGTGACTTAGACCTAGATTTGATGAAAACAGTTGATTTTTTTGTTCATTTTGGGCATTCTCCAATCAAAGATTCAGAAAAAATTCTTTATGTTGAAGCAAAATCTGATGCTCCCGTAGGAGATGTAATAGAAAAAGGAATAGATAAATTAAATCCACAGCAACAAGTATGTCTTACTTCTACTGCACAACATATTCATAAATTAGATAAAGTTAAATCTATGCTTGAACGTGAGGATTTTGATGTTGTAACTATGGATGGAGATGAGAGACTAGATAAAGAAGCACAAGTTCTTGGGTGTAACTATACTTCTGTTTCCAACTCACCTCAAGTATTATTTGTTGGTGACGGAGACTTTCATCCTATGGGTCTTGCTCTTGATAATCCTGATAAATTATTACTTGTTGCAGATCCGGTTAAAAAGGAAGTTAGAGAAATAAGCCCTGAAAAATTTATAAAAAAGAGATATGCTCAAATTGAAAAAGCAAGAGGCGCTGAAAACTGGGGTATATTAGTAAGTAGTAAAGTAGGACAGAAAAGAGGAGGAATAGCTGATGATTTGGTGGAAAAACATGATAAGGCATTTTTGATAACTTTGGATGAAATAACTCCAGAAAAACTTTCGTCTTTTGGTGTAGATGCTTTTGTAAATACGGCATGTCCAAGAATATCTACTGATGATTTTAATTTATTTGATAGGCCTGTTTTGACACCTATCGAGTTTGAAATAGCTATTGGTGAAAAAGATCTAGAAGATTGGGAATTTGACACTATACATGGAACATGGTGATTTACATTTAATGAATATACTTCTTTTTGATATTTTGTTTAAGATGCGAAATTAATGTATTTTACAATAGAAGAAGTAATATACTATGAATATTTTGGATATAAAACCTCTATATGAAACTTAAAAGAGATTTAAAAGTAACTTGTACTGTTGTCTAGATCTTTTTTATAGGGAAAAATTATATATTTTTCTTTATTGTATGACGTCTACTTGGGTTTTCTTTGTATCTGTAGTTTGTGTTCCTACTACTTGAGAACTTTCCACTCCGGTCATTATAGCCATTACTCTTACTTTTCCGTCGTTTTCTGCTTGTATACGTGCTCCCCATATTACATGGGCTGTAGACTCTAATCTTTCAGTTATTCCTTCCGCTATTTCTTCTGCCTCCCCAAGAGTAAGGTCTGGACCTCCTGTCACGTGTACTAAACAACCTGAAGCCCCTCTATAATCTACATCTAAAAGAGGGTGATTTAACGCTTCATCTACTACTTCTGTCTTGTTTCTGTCTTGTGTTTCTCCAACCATCATTACTGAAACTCCACTACCACTATCCATAACTGATGTCATATCTGCGTAATCTAGGTTTATAAGAGATGGTTGTGTAATTGTTTCACTTATTCCTTTAACTGTCTCAGATATTATCTGATCCATTACTGAGAAAGCTTTACTTATGGGTAAATTAGGTACATAGTCTAACAGACGGTTATTATCTAAAACTATTGTAGAATTAGTTTCAGATCTTAGTTTCTCAAGGCCTTTTCTTGCCTTAGATGCCCTTTTTCCTTGCTCAACTTCAAAGGGCATACTAACCATTCCCATTACAACAGCTCCTTTATCTCTAGCTATTTTAGCTATGACAGGAGCTGCTCCTGTTCCTGTACCTCCTCCCATTCCGGCTGTAACAAAGCATAGGTCCACGTCTTTTAATATATTTTTAAGAGTGCTTCTAGCCATTTCTGCGGCTTGTTCTCCTTTTTGTGGATCCCCACCGGCTCCTAGTCCGCCTGTGAGGGATTTTCCTATTAATACCTTTGTGTCTGCTTCTATCATCTGTAGGTGTTGTTTGTCTGTATTTATTGCTACAGTCTCAGCTCCTTCTACACCTATATTGTATAATCTGTTTACAGTGTTGTTCCCTGCTCCCCCACATCCTACTACAGCGATTTTGGGTTCACCGAATTCATCTGCTTCTTTCCGTTCTTTTTCTTCGTTTTCTAAAGCTTCTTGTACTATATCTTCCATTATATCTCAGAGTTTTCTTGCTGTTAGCCTTCTTGTTGTCTCTTTTTTGTTCTGAGTGCTTTTCTCAGTTTTAGTTTCTAGTCTGTTGGTTTTTATTTTATTCTTCTCATCTACTAATTCTCTTATAGCTGCTCTTATAGCCTCACTCCTATTAGGAAATTCCCCTTCTTCTACTAAGCCTTCAACTCCTCTAAGCTGTCTTTCTGGTAGTCTTACTGTTACCCTTTCCATATTTGTTTTTTTGGGATCCGGGTACTTGGAGAACTGCGTGGACCCAGACGCTTTGTAAGACAATCTGTCTTACACAAAATAATAGCAGATTTAAAGCTATAAAAAACTTTTCCTCATTCGTCAGACGTCTGATAAGAAAACAATTCTTTCTTTTGATTACCGCAAGATGGACAAAACTCCCATTCATTATCTAATTCCATACCACAACTACAGATTAGTTTAGTCTCAGCTCCACAATTAGGACAATATTTATAAGACTCTTTTATTTTTTCACCACATCTAACACAAGAGGTACCTCTTTCTCTTTTAGTTTTATTACCTATAGCACCTTCGACTGCGTCTTCTATAACTTCCTCTATTACTTCACCTAAATCAGAATATTGGTCTGCGGATTTCTCCGAGTTATTTTTTGTATTACGAGACTCGTTCCGTCTTCTTAAATATGTTCTTAAAGCTTCTCTAACTATCTCTGAACGTGTCTCACCTAGTGAATCAATTTCTTCAGCCACCTCTTCAGGAATTCTAACAGTTATTTTTTTCATAATAACCACGATGCATCTTTAGCAATATCCCTAAGATTATTTGATAACTCTTCAGCTTTTTTTTCTAACGCCTCAGATGCAATTTCAGATAAAGGAGTTTCAAAAGCTTGTGTATAACCCTCATAAAATGTATGGGTTTCTGTATCCATTTCTACATTTAATTTGACAGAAACACCATCTTCATCCTCTATATCTTCATCTAGTTTATTGTAGATCTTCCCTAATCTAGGATAAATATCTTCTTCCATTCTTCTATCAATAATATCTTCTATAACGTCTTCTAACTTTGCAGGGCTTTGTTTTTGTTTCTGTCTTACATTACCACTAAAAGAATTAGATTCCAAATAATTTTTTAAAGCTTGTCTGACTATCTCACTTCTATTCTCACCCTTGGAATCTATTTTTTCTAGTAGCCCTTCATCCACCCTGACATTTATTCTTTCTTTTCTCATTGGAATCAGATCTGTTAAGATTTGTAATAAACTTTCTGTACTATGTCATACGAGGACAGTACAGAAAAAGTTAAGGATCGTCAAAACAACTTATAAATCGTGGCCCGCCCTAGCTCAGTTTGGTAGAGCGGTCGGCTGTAGACCGACTGGTCCTCCGTTCAAATCGGAGGGGCGGGAAAAAATAGCGGGAAAAATAAACTGTTTAAAAATCTCTCTACTTTCTTTAGACATTTTTGTATGGCCGAGACTACTTATTTCTACTAACATATGGGAAACCCCGATCCTTGTGGTCAGGGTAGTTAATAATCCTCTTACCCAAAAAGAAAAAACTAAATTCAAGATATTATTTATGTTAATTTAACACATAGATTGCAAACTTTAAAATATTCTAATCTGTTTTTATCTAACTTCCTTTTTGAAATAATTTTAAATTTTTTCTTGTATTTTGGTTTTAAGGTCGTCGTTGTTTATGTTTATTTCAAATGTGTAGTCCTGTCTTTTCTTTTTTAGTTCTGCGCTTACAAGTTGGTTGTCAAAGTAGTAGGGAGTAAATTTTGTCATTAGTCTATATACAAGTCTTTCCGTTTTTCTAACAGTCATTCTAGATATTGTTATTATTGTGTCTTTGAAGTGGTTTAATGTATCAGTTATCTTATTTGTGGCTTGTTTTTTGTTGTTTTCTTTTAGTGAGTCTACTGATTCTGTTAGTTTTTCTTTTGTTTTTTCTACTTCTTTTCCGAGGCCGTTTTCTTTTTTCTCAATAGTATTTTTCTTAATACTAGCTTTTTTAACTGTTTTTTCAGTTATATCTTCTATATCTTCGTTTAATTTAGGCCTCCATTCATCCCAATCCTCGAGTTTTTCCCCTTCTATTCCCTCATCTTCTAGAGCGTTGGATATTTTTTTACCGTGATCTACTACTCCATTCCAACCTCCCTGGACTTTGAATCCAGAGATATTTTCTTTCATTTCTGTACCAAACCTAATTGGACACACATATAAATATTTTATGGCTATCTACAAATCTACTAAATTAACTTGTAGAGATGTAAACTTAGTTAAAAACAATAAGTGTTAACCGATAAAAGGTAAGTCATTGTATAACTAGTAAATCACTAAAAATATATTATATATTGTTAAAGGAAATACGTGGAAAAAGAAATAGCAATAATAGGCGGAGGTATAAATGGAATAACGACAGCATTACTATTAGATATAGCTGGCTATAGGACAAATATATATACTGAACATAAAATATCACTTCCTCAGCCCTATAATAAGAATGCGCCGAAAGAAGTTTCTTCTTTCTATCCTGCGGCTTCTATTCCGAAAAAACCTCATTTTGTTGCAGGAAACACTGAAGAACTACATAGAAATTCTTGGGAGTTCTTTGAAACTCTATGGGTATCGGGGTCTATGGGGATACGAAAGCAAACACACTATGAAGCAAAACTAGATATGGAGGGGATAGACACATTTGAGCTTTATAATAACTCAAAAAAGACGGAGGTATTTTTCGTTGAACCTCCACGATATTTTCCTAGCCTATATAGTCTTTATAATGGTGATATTACTAGATCTAAATTAAGCAAGAAAGATATTTTAGGTCTAGATGAGGATATTATAGTAAACTGTACAGGATATAATAGTCGATTTTTATTTGATGATGAATCTCTTTTTGCGCTACGTGGCCATCTAGTCTATGCTAGTTACGATAAAATACCTAAAGACGAAAACGGAGATATTTTTTCTTATAATTTAGTTTTTCCTGATAAAATAGTATATTGCTATCCGAGGTCTGACTATATTCTTTTAGGCGGAAGTAGACAGAAGGGAAAACCACATATTGAAGAGAACTGGAATGGAGAGACAGCGACTGAACAAGTAAAAATAGATAATATAAAAGTACCTAAACATATATTATCTGTAAATAAGGATATCCTTTCTACTGTGGAGATAGATCTAAACCTGGAGACAGCTAGAATCGGATATAGACCTTGGAGACAAAATGGACCTAGAATAGAAATAACTGAAAAGGCTAATAAAAAAATTGTACACAATTATGGGCATGGAGGTGCTGGAGTAACTCTTTCTTGGGGGAGTGGACTAGAAGTCTTAAGAAAAATAGAAAATAAACTAAATAAACAAAAAACAAAAAAAGAAGCTTTATTAAGTGATGTTCTAAAGTTAACCTCACCAAAAAAATCGGATAATATAACTTATATAAACTGAAAATATTGAAGAAAAATTAAAATCTAATAAATAACTAACTTGTGAATATTATATAGATAGATTGAAAAATGAGTGAAAAATCAGCTTCTACTGATAAAGAAAGACAACTTGAAATAAGTAAAGTATTATTCGGGACTATAGTAGGTTACTCTATACTTTTGGTTTTTATAGTTATATTCCTATTTATTATTCCATTTATTATTTTTTCAGTTTTGTGAACAATGTTATATTCAAGTTCAGGAGCTCTCTTACCTAAATTGTTGTAGAATCTATGTGACATCCTCCCTGATCTGAAGTACAGGGCTTCGCTGAAATTCTTTTTAGGTTCTCGTTCCCTCTCGCACTTCAACCGGTGATATAGTGGATCGGTGAGGGGTGTGGTTACTGGTACGGAGTTCTTGGGTTGTGTCACGCAACCCCTGCACTTTCCAGCGTGCTTGTTTCAGCCTTGGTTAGTTCCCGTTCTACAATATTGGATGCCCTGTTCACATCACGATTTATTTTTGAACCTGAACAGTGAACGTGGCTATTGGTTACTTTATCGGCACGTTTCCGCACTTGTAGCAGGTTTTTGTGGTGTATGATTCATTTACTTCTATGTACTGTACTCCTCGTTCCCGGAATTTGTACCTCAATAGCTTTCTAAAGGTGTAGTGCGGGAATCTATGGAGTTTCCTGTTCATCCCTTTGCCTTTTTCCTGATTCTGGATGTCTTTGAGGTCGCCTACAGCTACAGATAGGTTTTCCTGTTCTGCTTTTTCTGCTGTCTTTGTGGTGATTTTATGGAGCTGGTCTCGCACCTTGTCGTGCTCCTTGTCTCTCCATTTGTTTCCTGTGGGGCTGTTTCTGCGTAGGTAGGCGTACCATGCCTGAGTTTTCTTGATTGTACCTCCCTTGAAGAACACGTCCTCTACCGTTTCATCTGCCACTGACAGAGTTACTCCGGCAACAGGACGTTTCAAACCCAAATCAATTCCTATCACTCCTTCTGCATCTATTGTTTCGGGTTCTTCGTAGGATACGGTAATATTAATATAGAATCTACCGTTTTCACGGTATAGTTTGGACTCGCACAGCTCTGCATCATCTGGTATGGGTTGGTGAGTTTTGATTGGTAGTTTAAGCCCTCCGTAGCGTTGTGCTGTCGGGACTTTCAAAATAGTTTGCAATATTGGATCGACAATTCTCAACTTCTATCAAGTTTTTACGGATCGAAAACGGGTATTCATTGTCTTCTTTGATTGTGTCGTAGAACCAGTCTGCTTGTTGCTTGTTGGCGGAATATAGTTTAGCATCTTCTTTCCCGTGTAGGTATTCTTGCAGGTTCTCGTACTCTGTCTGCAACTGTTTTTTTAATGTTGGTAGGGTTAACAATACCTGCCTGTATTGTTTTCTGCATTTTTATTGTTCACCTTATTTCCTACGTATTCTTTGAGTTGGTCGAGAGCTACTTCGCCTGTTGTGGAGAGGAAGTATGATGGGGACCATAGAGCATCGTTTGTTATAGGTGGATGTATTCGTTCCGGAGTTTTCTGCTGGTTGCTCCTTTCAAGGCGTTGCTGTGTTGGAAAGGTAGGTAGTAGGTTTTGCTCTGAATAGGATATGGATGTGTTCTCTATCGGTTTCTTTGTTTAGGATTTCTATGTCACAGTTTTTCACTATATTGTCTATTTGTTCTCTTAAAGATGCCGCTACCTTGTCTTTTAGCAAAGGTTCTCGGTACTTGGTACAACATATTAGATGGTATTGGAGACTGTATCGGCAGTGACTTTCTGCGCAGTATCGTACTTCATAGGTTCTATACTTATTTTTAGAACTTACATCTATGTTTCTTCGGTTCTACCATATATTGTAGAAGGTCGCTGTATCACCGCCTAAAGAGGCAGTGTCCTAGCAACCATACAAGATAAAATAGTTTTGAGATGCCTTGTATTATAATAATTTAGTCTGGAGTTACGACAACTTTACCAAAACCCTGTCTATCTTCTAGCATACTATGGGCTTTCCCTGTTTCACTCATAGGTAGAACGTCTCTTATTTCTGGTTTTAATTTTCCATCCCATACAAGATCTAAGACTGTTTTAGCTTCACTCCATGTTGCCATTGTGGATCCAATAACTTTTAGTTGATTCCAAAATATTTGGTTTATTTGTGTTTCTGGTGTGGGTCCTGTTGTGGATCCACAGGTTAATATTCTTCCTCCTTTGGCTAGTGAGTTTAGTGATTTCTTCCATGTTTGTTGGCCTATATGGTCTACCACGGCGTCGACACCTCTTCTATCTGTTAATTCTTTTATTTTTTTATCGAAGTCCTCCTCTTTATAGTTTATAATATAGTCGGCTCCCAATTCTTTAGCTTTTTCTAGCTTTTCTTCTGTGCTCGCGGTGGCGTAGACTTCAGCTCCAGTATATTTAGCTATTTGTACAGATGCATGTCCAACTCCTCCGCTGGCACCTAAAACTAATATTGATTCACTGGGTTTTAAGTTACCTCTTTCAATAAGCATTCTCCAAGATGTTCCAAATACTAATGGGGATGCTGCAGCGACTTCCCAGTCTATCTCTTTATCCTCTGGTATTTTAATAAGGTTCTCTTCCGGGACTGCTGAAAGCTCTGAATGAACTCCATCTGTGTCTTCTCCTAGTATACCATAACTAATACACATTGGTCCCTCTCCTTTTCTACAGAATTCACATTTTCCACAACTAATACCCGGCCATACAACTACATGGTCCCCTTCTTTGAAATCTTCAACTCTCTCTCCTGTATCTTTAACTATTCCAGCTGCATCTGCTCCTGGTATATGTGGAAAATCAAGATCCATCCCTGGAAGTCCTTTACGTACCCATATATCTAGATGGTTTAAGGCTCCTGCTTTCACTTCTATGAGTACTTCTCCTTCGGATATTTCAGGGTCTTCAATTTCACCATATTCTATGACGTCTTTTCCTCCGTGTTCATTAATTAATACTGACTTCATATTTTGTTATCTATTTTTGTTATAAATAAATAACAAGATATGATATCTAATTGTGGGTTTGTAGAGGAAGCATATAAGACCCTTTTCCTTTAGGTGGGGGATATAATGGACTTTCTTATATTTATGTTTTTGTAGGGTTGTAGTGTTGGTTATCCGAAAGAAGCCAATTGTAGGCTCTAATTGGACATA
>JAHENH010000064.1 GCA_018609935.1 Halobacteriales archaeon
TCTATATAATGTGGATTAAACCTACGAAGCATCGTCAGTATATAGAAGGTATCCACTTAAACAAGAGATTTATAATAACATAATGGATCACTTTCTAGGTGATTGTCATTAACAGCATAGGCTCTAGCTCGTGAGCCTCCACATAACTCTTTGTATCTACAGAATCCACAGTCACCCTTTAAATTATCTGGATCTCGTAGCTTATTTAAAAAAGAACTATTCTGATATAAATCGACTATATCATCTTCTCGCACATTACCCACACATATTGGGAGAAAACCAGATGGGTATACCTCTCCAATATGGCTTATAAAAAGAAAACCTTCACCATCTCCTGTAGAGCCAACTCTTACATTTTTATTTTTTCCCTCAATTTGTTTGGCGATTCGTCTATATTGAGGGGCTTCTACTGTAATAGCTTTAAAAGATCCCTCTTTTTGACGATTATATAACCATCTTAATACTTTTTCCGCCTCTTTTGGAGATAATTGTTCTAGTTCTTTCCCTCTTCCAATAGGTACTAAAAAGAAGACTTCCCACATAACACATCCTAATTCTTCTATAAGATCTGCAATTTTGGGTAAATCATCTAAAGTTGACTTTGTAACGGTAGTGTTTATCTGAACGGGTAGGTCTATTTTTTTCGCATATTCTGCAACATCCATAATTATATCAAATGAACCTTTCTGTCCTCTAAATGAATCATGTCTCTGAGCAGTACCCCCATCCAAAGAGAGGGCCATTCTTTTAACTCCTTTAGATTTTAACTTATCAATCTTATTTTTATCAAGTAGATCCGTTGGTGCAGGAGTTACAGCAGCAGTCAACCCAATAGAATCTGCATATTCAATTAACTCGAAAAGATCACTTCTTTTAAGGGGATCCCCTCCTGAAAATACTAAAATAGGTTTTGGTTCAAATTCATTTATATTTTCTATGAGTTTTTTCCCTTCCTGTGTTGTTAGTTCATATGGATGGCGTTCTGGTTTAGCATCAGCTCTACAATGATCACACACAAGATCACAAGCTTGAGTTACTTCCCATGCAATAATGAAGGGAGACTCTTCATAATTAAATCTATGTCTGTGCATGATTTATTTTTATTATAATTTTGAAAATATTTTATTGCGTGTAACTATTTTGTTTAATAAAGATTTCTGAAATAAAACATATTGGCTATCTTTATGTGACTTCTTTCTATCTATGTTATATAGCTTTTTTATTTTCATATCTAACTAGAAAAAGATAGGCATATATAGAAGACTAGTGATTTTTTCTAATCCAGAAAATCTCCGTTATACTTAATAGGTTCTCCGTAGTATCTTATTATTAATATTGGATATAAATGAAGAGGATTCAGGTACCGAAAAAATTCTTGAAATTCTTGGAGATGAATATTCTCGAGAAATTCTTAAGGCTACTAATATAGAACCTATGACAGAAAAAGAAATATATGAAAAACATGATATGTCTTGGTCTACAGTTTCTAGACGTATTAATAAACTCCAAAAATTTGGATTTTTAGAAGAGAAAACGGAGTTTAACTTAGAAAATAAGCCCCAAAATGTCTATGAATCTCAGCTAGAAAAGGTAGTTATAGATTTAATTGAAGGAAACTTTAATATTCAGATAAAGGTTAAAGAAGATGTAGCTGATAAATTTACTATTATGTGGGAAGAAATAAGAGGGGATAAATAATGCATGTAGGTTTAATTATAACAAAAATAATAACTATGGTTATCGGATTTCTTATTGCGTTTCAGGCATATAGAGGGTATAGGAGAAATGATAGCTCTCCAATGCTTTATCTCGCAATAGGTTTTATGTTTATAAGTTTTGGAGCAGTAATTGAAGGAATATTATTTGAAGTAGTAGGTCTTTCACCATTTGATGCTGGAGCAATACAAACCACCATTGTAGGTATAGGAATGATAATCATACTCTACTCACTATACGGAAACGGAACTCTAATGAACTTATGATAGCTATAGAGAACATTATTTTAGCGTTTTCTCGTACTCTATTACTTATTCTGGGTTTTATACTTACATTTACTAGTTTTAGAGCTTATCTTCGAACAGAAGCTATATATCTACGAGATTCAACAATTGGTTTTGGCATAATAACTATAGGTGTTTTTATAGAAGGAATACTTTTTGAAGTTGGAAGTTTTAGCTTAGTTTTTGTACATATAATAGAGTCTTTAGTAATAGCTCTGGGCCTAATCGTATTACTAATCTCTCTTAAACATTAAATTCAGATTCTATAATAAATATAAAAAATTTTCTAATTGTTGGTTTGTAAGGGAACCCTATAAGACCCTTTCTTTTAGGTAATGGATACATGGACTTCCTTGCATACTATGAACAAAAACTTATAAACTATAAATCTATAAAGATGTATAATTGGATGGAACAGACACGGAGACAGACGCTTTCATACAAATATAGTGCTAATTCCTACAGAAGACAATATAGAGGAGTTAGAGAAACATTTTGATATACATAAAAACACCTACAATAAAGCCCTAGAAACACTAGATAATTCAGATAGAGGGATACCTAAGTATGGTATGTTTAAAAAGTTAACAGAGTGGAAAAGGACTAGTAATCCAGAATTTCAAAACGTACATAGTAAAGCCGCACAACAAAACAATAGGGAGGATATATAACTCTATAAATGGACTAAAACAAAAGAAAAAGAAAGGACACAAGGTCGAAAAGCTACGCTATAAAAACAGTATAGATAATATTGAATATAATCAGAGTGGATTCAAGATCAATCAAGAAAATTCAATATATCTGAGCAAGATAGGTGAGATACCTGTTAATTTCCATAGACATATACCAGAAAAAGCCGAGGTTAAGGGAGTGATAATAAAGCGTTACAGCAACAATGATTGGAAGGTAATATTGAATCTTGAAGTTCCTAGACCAGATAAGAAACCTATAGGTGAAAACTCTAACATTATAGGTATAGATTTGAACGTATCTAATTTCCTTACAGATAATAATAATAGAGAAATAGCCGACCTAAAACAGTTACTCAAAGACAAATGGAGGCGGATAAAAAAGAACAAAAACGTCTTTCACGGAAAAAACAGGGTAGTAATAATTGGAAGAAACAAAAGAAACGTCTAGTTAGAGCACACAGAAAACTGCGTAATGCAAGAAGGGATTTTCTACATAAATTAAGTCGTGGCTACATTGATAACTATGATGTCATAGCTGTTGAAAACTTAGATACTAAAAACCTATCAGAAAGTAAGTCCTCTAAACTAAACCAACATATTGCTAATCATGCGTGGAATGAATTTGTCTCTATGCTAGTTTATAAATGCATTTACAAGCTGGTAAGAAAGCTAATAGAGATAAATCCAAAAAACATCACTAAGAACTGCTCAACCCCAAACTGCAACAATAAGGTAGATAAAGACCTATCAGATAGAACTTATAAATGTGGAATGTGTGGTTTGGAGATAGATCGTGATCTTAATGTCACTATAAATATTATGTATAGAGCGTTAGATCTTGTAGGGCAGGGCTTGTAGGAAGTTAAGCCCTCGGACACCAAGGACCTCTGGTGGTACAGACTTTGTACCACTAAGCTGGGTGGTAGAACAGGGAAGCCACGTCCTTTAGGTCGTGGTAGTTCACAGTGATTTCACTGGTAAAACTGTGATTACGTTGGTGCAGGCGCAAACCCTCGCCCCTTGGTAATAGTTGGGCGGCGACCGCCGACGTGGGACGCGAAAGCGTACTTCACCACCTAGGAAACACGCAAGCTTAATATCCTCATAGAGGAATCCTCACCATTCATGGTAGGGAGGATGTCAATATACAGATAGCTTATTATTTCTATAAATCTGGTATTACAATTCGTCTATAGAAGTAGAAAATGAAAGATATACCGAAAAAAAATTATAATATAAAGATAACTGCCACTGGGAACCAAGAAATCCTAAACAATAATATACTGAAAGAAGATGATAGAATAAGAACCGTGATAAAATCTAAATAAAAGTGATTATTATTAAATTCACCGTGTTTGAATAATTAGACAACACTACATCATATCAATAAGTGTGATTTTTCCGGGACCTAAGGTCGGTGTCCTACGAACTTCTCTACACACTCTCATGGATGGAAAAAATGATGGGGGTAATAAATTTATGTTTAAAAATATAGATCTTTATGGAATTTATATATAATATTATAATAATTGTTGAGTATAGTTATATATAGGATTGGATGTATGGATTCTGAAACCGGGAAGATGGGGAAGATGAAGCAGAGGACGGAGTTAAAGCCCTTGGTATAAGTGCAGAAGGTAAAAGAGAGAGGGAATTGATAAAGCCAAAGCCAAAAGAAAGATAGCTGTTAGAAAGGAAAGGGTAAAGCTAGGCTAGTTAGATAGAAAGCCAAGATAGAAGGATGAACGCGTCAATACTGTAAGCATTTATTTTATTTGTTATTTCCTGAAGAAACATGGATGAAAAATCGTTTATGACATATAAAAAAAGATTGGGGGAAGAAATGTTTTGATCAATTGTATTCGTATAATATCATCAAGATATGTAGATTTAAATGCAGACTATGCTCTATAAGAAAACCTAGAATTTTACAATAGAGTCTTTTTATTTTTTTTAAATGAAATATCTATTTCCCCTTTTTTATATCTCTATATATAATATTTATGTATGAATAATAGAAAGGCATGGCTGATAATTATAAGTTTGGTGTTAGGTTCTGCTTTAATTTCTGGGTCTATAGTTGGTTTTATCCTTGTAAATAGCCTGGGTGATACTAGTTCAAATTCTGTACCAGTTGTCTCTGCAGGCTCTGTATCTATTTCTGGAAATAGTAACTATTCTAGACTTTATAATAATACAATAGACTCAGTAGTTATGATCCGCACTTATCAGAAAAATGACAGTAGAGGATCTGTAGGTAGTGGATTTATATATGATAAAAATGGAGATATAGTTACAAATAAGCATGTAGTTGGGAATAGTGAAACTGTAAATGTAAGATTTAGTAACGGTGAATGGACCAAGGGAGAAGTAATTGGTACAGATATTTATACAGATCTCGCGGTAGTATCAGTGGATCCAGATAATATGCCTAAAAATACTGAGGCTCTGAGGCTAGCAAACTACAATCCAAATCAAGGAACCCATATAGCAGCTCTTGGAAGTCCTTTTGGGCTTGAGGGCAGTATATCAAGTGGTATTGTAAGTGGTGTGAACCGTAGTATGCCTACAAGAAGAGATTTTTCAATTCCTGCATCTATACAGTTAGATGCACCACTAAATCCAGGTAACAGTGGTGGCCCACTCCTAAATATGAATGGAGCAGTAGTTGGTGTAAATCGTGCTACTCAAGGAGATAATGTAGGTTTTGCTATTTCTTCTTTGCTTGTAAATCGTGTTGTCCCTAAACTAATAGAGAATGGAGAATATAATCATCCATTTTTGGGGGTAATAACCATTAGTGTAGGTCCAACTGTTGCAGATGTAAATGAGGTTTCAGAAGCTTCTGGAGTTTTAGTAATTGATACTGTTTCGGGCCGCCCTGCTGATGGGGTTTTAAAATCTTCTACTGGTAACAGATCAGTGAACGGAAGAACTGTTCCTTATGGTGGTGATATTATAAAGAGTATAAATGGAGTAAAAATCAAAGATCAACAGCATTTATCTCGATATTTGATGTTGAATACAAGTCCTGATGAAAATATAAACATTACTGTTTTAAGAGAAGGTAAAAGAAAAACCTTATCTATAGAACTAGGAGAAAGACCTCAACCTCACAAGGAAATGATAATAGGCTAAGACATTATTGTAATTTGAAATTATTTCATCGAACGTAATTTTGTATCTAGTTTTTCTCTGTTTTCGAGTTTTAGTTTTAGTGTCATGTCTATATCTTCAGTCTTGAATACTTCTTCAGCAGGGTTTTTTAAGTACTTCAGAGAAAAAATTGTCATCACTCTATAGCAAATATCTTGTCTATCTACTTTATATCTATTATGATATGCCCAGAATGGATGGTATAGAACCTCTAAAAAAAGGACGTGAAAAACACGGAGATCTACCCTTTATACTATTTACTGGTAAGGGATCTGAAAAAATAGCAAGCAAAGCAATATAAGCCGGCGTTACAGATTACCTACAAAAGGAGGTAGGTTCAGATCAATATAAAATTTTAGCAAACAGAATTCAAAACGTTGTAGAGAAAGATCAATATAGAAAAAAACATGAATTTACAATAGAAGCTCTTATTTCACTTTATGATATTTTCTATATTATAGATACTGAAGGTAAAGTAATCCATTGGAATGATATGTTAGAAAAAGTCACTGGATATACAGAAAATGAAATACAAAATATGAACATAGCTGAATTTTTCTTTGAAAAAGAACGTGAAAAAATATCTGAATTTATCAATAAAACAATAGATGACAGTCAATCTATCATTAAAGCTGATATTCTTACAAAAGATGGTAGGCATATTACCTATGAATTTACCGGATCTATGTTAAAAGGTACTGACAAAAAAATAATCGGTATAACTGGCATGGGAAGAGACATAAAAGTATAGACAGATATCCCCTATTCAAGATTTCCTGTATTCAAGATTTGAAAAATATTTAAAGTATATATTAATAAAACAATAATTTATAGCATAAAAAATTAAGCTTGATAAGTAAAACTATTTATTAATAAAAACTTTCAATTAAATATACATATTATAGAATAATTATTTAAAGGAAAATATCAAACTATAATTGTGTGGAAAAAAGGATGAATAAAAATGAAGAATCTTAAATCGAAAGAAATAATAAAACGACGGTAAAAGAAAATATCTATTGAAGAGTAAAATTAGACTAAGTACAACAATATCAGTTTTCTTGTTCATAATTATATTATTAGCAATTTTTAACATTACACTAGTATCAGCTGATTTAAACAACAATGTAAAATTAGCTCAAACTCAAGACAACCAAAATAGCTTAATGATAGCAAATTTCCAAGGACCATCACAAGCTACGGTTGGCCAAATAATTACAACCACTGCAACCATAAGAAATGGATGATTATATTCTCCATTCTCTAATCCAACTAATCAAAGTCAGTCAACCTCATTACAATACAAAATAGGGGAAACACAATTAATACAATCTCATTAACTATAGATGCTAAGACAATTACTACAGTAAGATTGCAATCAAAAATTCTAAGTTTATCTTCCGTTACCTATCAACAAGGTATATTTATAGGTGATACAAATATAGGAGCAACCGCGTCAATCCAGATAGGATCACCAGCAAAAATCTTTAATGTATACAGTATGCAAGCTCTATCACTGCACTTGGAGGTTCACCCCTAAACTCATCTATTCTATCTCTAATATCATCTCTTGTAGAATCACTATCTTGTATAGTGTTTATATCTATTTTTATGGGTCCTATATTTAATCTACCTTCTTCACCACAGTTTGTAGTTGTTTGTTGATCCTCTAAGATTCCTGTCTGTATTGTACAACTATATGTTATCCCTCCTTGGTCTGGAATTCTAACTGTCCCCTCTATAGGTACTCCAGCTATTCGTTCTCTATTTATACCAAATACTAGTTGGAGCTGTGTTGTGATTTCAGATTTTTCGTCTTTTCTTATATGGGTTCTAAACCACCTATCAATTTTACTATTATCCATAGATACAACATAAACTATTTCTTTAGTTCTACCTGGCCTAACAATCAAATCCCTATTTATATCTCTGAGTGTAAAACTATTTCCTTGGGTTTCTAATAGTTCTATATCATTCATTGAGATTGTAGCTCCTAATCCCTGTGTTGTCAATGGTAATGGGATATCTCCCGAGTTCTCAAATTTAAAATAGAGTAATATCTCTGTGTTTTCGTTTGTAATTTTTCCCCATTCTGCATACGCATCATTGATCTTAAATCCGAACTCTCCATTAATTTTTGGTATATTCTGTGTATAATTTCCTTTAGTGGATTTTACTGTATTATTTAGGGATGTTATTATTGGTGTGGAGTTCTGTAGTAATGTTCCTTTTTGTGTTGGTAGATCTGTAGAATATTGGAGTACAGAAGCTTGTATATCTATATGTGAATTTATTTTATAGTTTATTGTTTCGTTGTTTTCTATATATGAAATCCAGAAAGGCTGTATTTTATCGTTTGAGATATATGAAGATAATTGAACTGTGTTATTTCCATTTTGTATATTAAATCCTTGTTTTTGTCCACTCCCTATATCTATATTGTTTAGATCTATATTATAATCTATCCTGAGAGAATCACCTATTTTTATACCTGCAGGGTTTGGATTGAAAACCCATATATCTGTTATTATTTCTATTCTATCTTCTGATATTTCGCCCCAATCTCCATAATCTATAAAGCCAAAACTGGGTTCTTTAACCCCTCCTAAAATATCTGTATAGACAAAATAGCCACCAGCTATAA
>JAHENH010000065.1 GCA_018609935.1 Halobacteriales archaeon
GGATAGCGTTTGATAGGCCTGAAATAAGAAATGCATTTAGACCTAAGACTGTTGACGAATTATATAAAGCACTTAAGGATGCTAAAAGTCTAACAGATGTTGGATGTGTTATTATAACTGGGAATGGACCTTCTCCAAAAGATGGGGGATGGGCTTTTTCGTCGGGTGGTGATCAGTCTGTCAGAGGAGATGAAGGCTACCAGTATGAAAACAGAGATGAGGGTAGACTACATATTTTAGAAGTTCAAAGATTAATTAGGCACATACCTAAACCTGTTATAGCTGTTGTTCCAGGATGGGCAGTAGGTGGAGGGCATAGTTTACATGTAGTATGTGATCTTACACTTGCCAGTTCTGAATATGCAAAATTTAAACAAACGGACGCAGACGTTGCAAGTTTTGATGGTGGTTTCGGTTCTGCATATCTTGCTAGACAAGTCGGACATAAAAAAGCAAGAGAGATATTCTTTTTAGGTAAAACGTATGATGCAGACCAAGCAGAAAAAATGGGTATGGTGAATAAAAGTGTTTCTCATAAGGAATTAGAAAATGTTGCTCTAGATTGGGCAAGAGAAATAAATAGTAAAAGTCCAACTGCAATACGTATGTTGAAGTATGCATTTAATCTCGATTCTGATGGGTTGGTTGGCCAACAATTATTCGCTGGGGAGGCTACCCGTTTAGCTTATATGACTGATGAAGCAAAAGAAGGTAGAGAAGCATTTAATGAGGGGAGAGACCCAGATTTTTCTGAATATCCTTGGTACTATTAAATGCCATCTACGTCAAAGACAAAAGCTTGGATTATAGCCGCTAGACCTCAAACCCTTCCAGCAGGTATCTCACCAGTAATTGTTGGTACAGCACTAGCAATACATGATGGTGTTTTTTCTCTAGGACCTGCTTTTGCAGCATTAATTGGAGCTTTACTAATTCAGATAGGAACTAATTTAGCAAATGATTATTATGATGGAATAAAAGGAACTGATGATATAGATAAAAAAGGCTTCACTAGAGCCACCAGTTCTGGTATATTATCCGCTGAACAGGTAAAAAAAGCTATGTATTTGACATATTTTATGTCTATCCTTGTTGGTTTATATCTTGTTTATATTGGAGGTATTCCTATTTTATTGATTGGAGTTATAAGTATATTAAGTGGTATTGCATACACCGGAGGACCTTATCCATTTGGTTATTATGGACTAGGTGATTTTTTCGTCTTCATTTTTTTCGGTGTAATAGCAGTTATGGGTACATATTATGTACAAGCAGTATCTTTTTTATCCGTTTTTATGCCTTTTTGGATTCCATCAGATACAATTTCTTGGATTTCCTTTTTTGTAAGTCTTCCTATGGCTGGATTGACAACTAGTATTTTAGTTGTTAATAATATTAGGGATATTGAGGCAGATAGTAAGGCTGGAAAAAAAACACTTGCTGTAATAATAGGAGATAAATTGAGTAGGATAGAATTTTTATTATTAATAGGTATGAGTTATATTATACCTATATATTTAATCAAAAATTTTGGTATATCTTCACTACTTCCCTTGTTAACTATTCCATATGCTATATATATATTATATATAGTTTCCACCAAAAAAAACGGAGGCCACCTAAATTTAGCTTTAAAACATACTGGTAAGCTGTTATTCTTGTTTGCAGTTCTATTTTCACTTGGAATAATTTTATGAATATATATAGTAAAAAATTATACTTTACATTGTTCTATGATCAAATTCAGAGTTAACAGTTCCAGGATTAAGCTTCTATTCTTCCTATAGGTTTAGAGAGAGTATTTTCCTTTTCACCTATATCTGATAACTTCGAATAGTGGATAAGAAATAATATCTTAGACTGCTCACTGGAATCAACACTATTTGTCTCATCCATGATGAGACAGAGGGTTATAGATAACTCATTCTTCTTCGGAGGACATCGTCAAGTTAAGGTCTTTAAAGGTCGTCACCGTTTTTACCAATATGTACTAAGTGTAATTAATAAAAACTGTTTACTGTCTTCACCATTAAAGTCAATCCTTTAAACACTTGATCGCTTATATCTATAGACTCTTTTAGTTTTTAATTTTAGGTGGTCAGCTCTTACTATATCTTTATATAATCTATAATATATTTTAGTTTTGATTTTTTATCTTTAAGGAAAATGTATTTATATTTCAGAAAACAAACATATTTCCTTGTAAATTATATATTGTCCGAACAGTATTCTCTCCCCAAAAGAAAGAGGCTTACATTTACAAATTCAAAACTTTATAGGTAAAATGGATATTAAGTATTTTTCGCTTAGTTTCAAAAATCCTATTTTTACTTCTTCTACCAAAATAGAGAATAGGAAAGGATTTCTTATATATATTAAGAATGAGGGTACAAAAGGTGTCGGAGAAGCTACACCTTTTATGGACTGGACTGAAAGTTTTAAAGAGTGTAAGGAAAAGCTTGACAGTATTAAAGATCTTTCTCAAATAAATGAAGAAAAATTAAATGAATTTCCTGCTACATGTCATGGAATAAAATTAGCTTTATATGATTCTAGATCCCGTAACAAGGGAATACCACTATACCAATATCTAGGACGAAAAGAAACTGTAAAATACGTTAAGGCTAATGCTACAATAGGAAATATTGATACAGATAAAACAGTTAAAAAAGCAGTTAAAAAAGTAGATAGGGGTTTTGAATGTATTAAGCTAAAAGTTGGGAAAAAGCCCCTCTCAGATGAACTAGAGAGAATAAAATCTGTAAAAGATAAACTGCCTAAAAATATACAGCTTAGGATTGATGTAAATGGTGGATGGAATAAAAACCAAGCAAGAATAGCGATAGAAGAACTTAAGGGTATTGTTGATTATATAGAACAACCTCTCTCTTATGATGACTTTGAGGGACATAAAAATCTTCGTAATAAAGATATAGATATAGCTTTAGATGAGAGTCTTCACACAAACTCTATAGATACTATAATTAACTCTAATATAGCAGATATTCTGGTTCTTAAGCCAATGGTGTTAGGAGGTATAGAAAAAACTAGAGATATCGCGTTAAAAGCGAGAAATAACAATATTTCTTGTATTATCACAACAACATTTGATGGTGCAATAGCACGGTCCTGCGCTGTACATATAGCGGCAAGTCTTAAAGATATAGGTTACTGTGGTATAGCTACAGGAAATATTTTTATTGAAGATTTAATTCCAAATCCAACCCCTATAAAAAATGGAAAAGTAAAAGTACCTAGCAGTCCAGGAAACGTATCTAAAAAATATTACAAATATATAAACTAATATATTTAGTTTAATTTTATATAGGTATAAATCTTTTAGAAATAATGCAATGGTGTCATTCCTATGAAAGATTGGGTTTTACAAAGATCTGTATCATCTCCTAGATCAGAAGCTATAGTAAATCCTCATTCGGGGAAAACTCTAGATTATAGGGAGTTAGATAATCAAATTGATAAGTTATCAAACAGATTTTTAAAATTAGGTGTTGAACGTAGGGAAAATATAGGTATATTGTTAGATACTAGTTTTAAATCAGTTAAAGTTGTGCATTCTTTAATACGTATTGGCTGTATCTTAGTTTTTTTTAATACACGTCTTTCAGAGCCTGAACTAGAAAATAGGATAAAAGAGACGGATGTTTCTGTAGTAATATGTGATGAAAACACAAAAGAAGATGTTCCAGATGAAGTTTCTTATATATCTATTTCTTCTGAAAATAATAGGAATAAAACAGTTAAAAGTATACAAAATTTAGATTTGAATCCATATAGTTGGAGTGAAGATGAAGTTGTATTAATAATGTTTACATCGGGTACAACAGGTAGACCTAAATCTGTAAAGTTAACAATTAAAAATATTATGTTTAGTGCTATTTCTTCTGGTTTTAGGTTGGGGATTCCAGAAACATGGCATTTGTGTCTACCAATATATCACATGGGGGGGTTCTCACCAATTATGAGGTCTGCTTTATATGGATCAAAGATTATAGTACAGTCTGGGTTTGACCCTAAAAAAACTACCAATTTTTTGGAAGAATATAACATTTCTGCTATCTCATTAGTTCCAGCTATGTTAAAGGATATTATTAGATCATCAGAAATACCTAACTGTTTAGATATAATACTCCTTGGAGGAAGCCCAATCAATAAAGAATTAGTTAAAAAATGTGAAAAAGAAAAAATACCTATTTATCCAACATATGGTTTGACTGAAACTTCTTCTCAAGTTGCTACTACGTATCCAGAAGAAGTATATTCTAATCCTAAAACAGTGGGAAATCCATTAATATTTACAGAAGTAAATATAGTCGATGAAAATGGAAATATTGTTAATAAAAATGAAGTAGGCGAAATAGTAGTTTCAGGGCCTACTGTAACACCAGGATACTATAATAAAGGCAAAAATAACTTTGGTGAATACGGTCTATACACAGGTGACAAGGGTTATTTAGATGATGAAAACAGATTATATGTGACTGGTCGAATTTCTGATATAATAATAACAGGAGGTGAAAACGTGGATCCTAAAGAAGTTTCTAACGTATTATCCAATCATCCTAAAATACAGAATTCTGTAATTGTGGGTATAGATGATGATAGATGGGGTGAAAAAATAGCCACAGTTGTTGTACCAAAAGAGTCTGATCTTAGTAAAGATAAAATAAAAAAATATTGTAGAAAAAAACTAGCAAGTTATAAAATACCCAAGGTTATAGAGTTTAGAGAAAATATACCAAAAACACACTCTGGTACTGTAGATAGAAAAAAAATTAAAGATATATTAGAATAACAAAATGTCTATCTATACAGCTAAAAGTGTTTGTTCTTTCTTTACCTAAAAATCAGAAAATATAACCTAAAAAACATTATTATTCATATTTTTCTTCTAGGTTTTTTATATATTCATAATCAGTAAGTTCGTTACGTAGATCAAAACTAGCTATTTTTTCTTCTATATCTGCTGTTGTACCTTCTTGTTTGATATGTTCGGCTGTTTCTAACATAGATACCATCCCTCTTCGTAGTATTGAATTCGGAAATATCACTAAGTCAAATCCTATTTTTTCTAGTTTATCTTTCGACATAAGAGGTGTTTTACCATATTCTACCATGTTAGCCATGACTGGAGAGTTTATCTCTTCACAGAATTTTTTCATCTCTTCTTTATTTTGTGGGGCTTCTGGAAATATTAAATCTGCTCCTTTTTCTGCATATAAATTAGCACGTTCTATTGCACCCTCAACTCCTTCAACTGCTCTTGCATCAGTTCTTGCGGCTATAATAAAATTTGGATCTTCTCTTGCATCAATAGCCGCCTTTATTTTCATTTCCATCTCCGATGTGGGTATAAGTTCTTTACCTTCGAAATGACCACATTTTTTAGGGAAATCCTGATCTTCTATATGTAGGCCAGAAGCACCTACTTTTTCATATGCTTTTACAGTACGTCTTACATGTAGGGCGTTTCCATATCCAGTATCAGCATCTGAAAATACAGGTATTGAGACTGAATCAGTTATATATTGAATTTGATCTTTCATTTCTGATAAAGTTGTGAGGCCGACATCAGCTATGCCTAATCTCGTATTTGATATACCTGCTCCTGATATATATGCCGCATTAAAACCTGTTTTCTCAACTATATTAGCGGTTAGTGCATCATAACATCCCAGAAGTACTGCTATTTCATCTTCTTCTATTAACTTTCTAAATTCTTTATTACGTTTAATTGAAGAAATATTCTCTTCTACCATAAATCAAATATGTTTACTTTACAAAAATATCCTCTTTTATATATTAAATAGTTTATTTTGTTTTCTAAGTAATTATTTTTCGATAGAAAATTACTATATGAAAAACATTTAGTTTTATGCGGAAAGTTAGGTTTAGAGTTGAAGATAAGATATATAAAGGTAATATAAAAGATAGAATAATAATTACAAACAATAAGGAAGTTGGAATAGATGAAGTTGAAATTTTACCTCCGTGTAGACCATCTAAAATAGTAGGTATTGCTAGAAACTATGCAGATCATGCTGATGAACTAGGAAATAAAGTACCTGAATTCCCTTTTATATTTTTTAAACCCCCTAATACTTTAATTGGACATAAAGATAAGATCAAACCACCTGAAAATTCGAAAAATATCCACTATGAAGGTGAAGTAGGCATCATAATAGGTGAAAAAACTAAAGACATAGGTAAAAAAAATGCTATAGACCATATCCTAGGTTACACTTGTGTAAATGATATCACAGCACGTGATTGGCAAGAAAGAGAAAGCCAATGGGCCCGAGCTAAAGGATCAGATACGTTTTGTCCAATAGGACCTTGTATACAAACAGATCTAGATAAAATACGGGATGGAATAAGTATAGAAACTAGATTAAATGGGGAAAAAAGACAATCTTCCAATACATCAAAAATGGTGTTTTCAATTTCCGAATTGATTTCTAATATATCAAAATTTATAACCCTGAATAAAGGAGATGTTATATCAACTGGAACCCCAGAAGGCGTTGGAAAAATAAAAAGTAATGATAAAATAGAGATAAAAGTTGAAAAAGTAGGAACTTTAGTTAATAAAGTAGCATAACATTCTATTTGTGGCAATTTCAATTTACTTATTTCTTATATTTTTTGCTACGCTTTATTATTGATTTTTAGGCTGAACATTTTATAGTTAGCTTTGTCTTTTAATTAAGAAAAATAGACATTTAGATTGATTTTTTATATTCTAAAATAGGAAAAATATAGTAGTTAGTTGATAAAATTATATAGTAAGTAACAAATAATAATGACTGGAAAAGATATAACATCTTCAGTTTTAGGGGGTAGTGGATTTACAGGAGGAGAACTAATAAGATTAATTTCTATTCATCCCTCACTGGAACTGAAACAAGCTACAAGTAGAAGATTTACTAGGAAAACTATTGGATATATCCACCCTAATCTTCGAAGTTTGAACTTAAGATTTAACAGTCCTGAAGATCTCGAGGAGGTTGATGTTTTATATATAGCAACCCCACATGGTGTCTCTATGAAACATATAGATAAGTTTCGAAGATTAGCAGATAAAATAGTTGATTTAAGTGCTGATTTTCGTTTACAGAATGAAGAAATATATAACGAATGGTATAACAAGCATGAAAGACCTGAATTACTTTCTAAGTTTGTTTATGGGCTTCCTGAACTTCATAGAGAAGAAATATCAAATACAAACTTTGTTTCATGTGGGGGTTGCAACTCTACTGTAACAATTCTAGGTTTATATCCGTTATTAGAAAATCAAATAATAGATGGAGGTGAAAAAATAATAGTAGATATAAAAGTAGGATCCTCTGAAGGAGGTGCTGAAAGTAGTATGGCATCACATCATACTGAAAGATCAGGTATAGTAAGACCTTACGCACCTATCGGACATCGACATGAAGCTGAAATACAACAAGAACTAGGTATAAATGTATCCTTTACAGCCCATGCAGTAGATATGATTAGAGGTGCATCTGCTACATGTCATGTTTATCCAGAAAATCTACCATCTAAATCCGATCTCTGGAAAGCCTTTAGGGAACAATATCAAGAGGAGCCATTTGTACGTTTAGTAGGAGGGGGTGGAAAAATATACAAATATCCTGAACCAAAAACAGTTGCAGGAACAAACTATGTTGAAATTGGGTTCGAAATCGATGAAAAAAACGAAAGAATAGTGATATTTTCAGCTATAGATAATATGATGAAAGGATCCGCAGGACAAGCTATACATGCTTCAAATATAATGTTAGATCTTAAAGAAACTCTTGGACTAAAATTCCAAGGACTTCATCCTGTCGGAGCTCCATAGATAATATAATAGCCTCGTGATACTGCAGTGATTGATATTTATCTTTTTAGAGATTTTGATTTGGACCGTGAACTCCATGGCTCAACAGCTAAAATATTTCTTTTTCAAAATAAAAAGCATTAAAACATGAAATTATAATAAAAGGATATCTATAAATCTCTGATCTATATCTACTTTGAATAAATTTATTCTCAAACTTTTAACTAATATATATACGCTTAATGTTATATTTTATAGTTTAAAAGATAATATTATAGAACATTTATATTATATAGTTAAAATTTATACTCCTGCTCCTATTGCTTCTGCTTGTTCATGGTAGCGGTTTCTTATGGTTACCTCGGTTACGTCTGCAGCATCTGCTACTTCTTTTTGTGTGCGTTTTTCGTTGCATAATATACTAGCTAGATATATAGCAGCCGCAGCGTAACCAGTAGGTGATTTTCCACTTAATAAACCTTGTTGGGCTGTTTCTTCAATAATTTCTATTGCTTTTTGTTGTACTTCCTCACTTAGATTAAGCTCACTAGCAAACCTAGGAACAAATTCAGCGGGGTCAGTAGGCCCAATTTCGAGGTCTAATTCTCTGGATACATATCGATATGTACGAGCAACCTCTTGTTTATCAACTCTAGAAACTTCAGCAATTTCATCTAGAGATCTAGGAATATTTTCTTGTCTACACGCCGCATATAGAGAACTTGCTGAGACAGCTTCTATACTACGGCCTGGTAATAATTCCTCATCTAGTGCTTTTCTATAAATAACACTTGCTACTTCTCTTGTGCTTTCAGGTATGTTTAAACTACTTGCCATGCGGTCTATCTCTCCTAATGCGAATTGTAGATTTCGTTCCTTACTTCCACTAGTCCGTATGCGGTTTTGCCATTCCCGTAATCTACGCATTTGAGCTTTTCGTCTAGAGCTTAGACTTTGACCGAATGCGTCTTTGTCTTTCCAATCTATATCAGTTGTTAGTCCTTCGTCGTGCATTCTTTTTGTTGTTGGGGCTCCAACTCGAGATTTTTTGTTTCTTTCTTTTTGGTCAAAGGCTCTCCATTCAGGTCCCGGATCAATCTGTTCTTGTTCTACGACTAGTCCACAACTATCA